>JADLFF010000016.1 GCA_020845735.1 Dehalococcoidia bacterium | reverse complement strand
TGGCCGCGGGGCGCTCAACGTTCTTGGGGTACCTGGATTGCGAGCTGGAGGTGGAAGAGCCGAGCAGCACGCGCCGCCATCCGCTCACAGCCGCCTCGGAACGGGCATCGAGGAGTCGCCCGCGGACTCGCGTCCCTTGCTCCCTCGGCGCCTCCTTTCGAGGCCGGTGCGAGGGGCGGACACGAAACAGGCGAGTCCGTCACCCCACGCAAACACGTGGAGGCAACCGACCCGCCCAGATCAGGCAACTTCCCGACTCGCCAGGCGAGCCGAAAGCAACGCACGCCTCTACAATGGCGCGCGCAAGGGCGGGTCCCAACGTGCCCCTTGCACCGGGCCCCGAGGCGGTTGCAGCCGCTTCGGGGCCGCTTTGATCTCTCTCCCTCGATGGTGGTCCATCGAGCGGCCGTTGTGCGCTCCCCCGTCGGAAGAGCTCAACTGCTACAGCACTCTAGCAGATAAACCGATTACCGCAACACCAAACTTACACCCGCAGCGACCGCTACGTGTTTGATAGGTATCTACCGATTCGCTGAATAGCACCTGCCGAGCACCACGCACTCCCGGACGGGCGCAACGGCACACAGGGTCAGCCCACCACCCCACCCTCCGAGGCCGCACGGTCGCGCTCGGCTGGCGGGGCCAGGCGCGGGTCGCCCGCGCGCACCAGCACCACGTCGTACCACGTGCACCGAGGAAAGGCGTCCGCCGGCACCGGCACCTCCCCCACCTCGGCCAGCTCCGCCTCGATTGCCGCGCCGCCGACCGGGTACTCGCCGCACTTGGAGGGCCTCGGCAGGTCGTGGCGGCCACAGCGGCCGCCGCCGTCGGGCTGCGGGAGGAAGGCGGTGCAGCGGAAGCGCGTACCGCTGAGGCCGACCGCGTCCTCCTCGAGGTGCGCGCGGTCCCGCCAGCCGCCGTCATCGATGCGCTCCAGCGGAATGATCAGCGGCTCCCCGCAGATCGAGGCGTAGAGGTCCGCGGGCAGGTCGCCCCAGGTCCAGTAGCCGTCCGTGCGCCGCGAGTCGCAGCAGTCGCCGCAGCCGTTGCACTCCAGCGCCCGCGCCGCCTCCAGGGTCATGTACCGCCGAGTGCGCGCCTCGCGCTCCGCCCCAGGACCGGGCACGGCATCAGTCACCAGCGACGCTCCTCGCCAGGCCGTTGTACGGCCCCATCCGCCGAGGCTAGCAGCCGCCAGCACCGCCCGCGCTAATGAGTTTCCAATGAACATCCCCGGATCACGAGGTATGGTCAGCCCGCCAGCACCTCGAGGACATGGAGGTCACGATGCCGGCAGGCTCGTTCCGTGCGTCCCAGCCAGTGAGGCGATACATGCTCCGCCTCGTCCCCTTCGCGTCCGTCATCACCGCGCTCGCCGTCTCGGTGGTGCTGCTCGCACCGCCCGAGCCCGTGCGGGCCGACCGGCCGGACAAGCTGGACCCGATCCTCCGCGAGCTGGTGGCGCCGCGACAGCGAGCCGCGCACGCAGATGACGGCCGCGTCGCGGTACCCCGAGGGGCCAGCCCGCGCCGCCTCGAGTCCACGGGGCTCCTCGCAACGGTGCCCGCCGACCAGCCCGAGCAGGCGCAGCGCGCCACCGCCGACGCCGCCCCCGACGACGAGGACGCGCGCGTGCGCGTGCTCCTCCAGGCCAGCGAAAGTGACGAGGCGCTGACCGCTCGCGGCGCCCGAGTCCACGCGCGCATCGGCGATGTGGTCGCCGCCGACGTGCCCGTGTCGGCACTCGGCACGCTCGCCAGCCTCGACGGCGTGGGCCGCATCGAGGCCGCCACGACCTTCACCCGCTTCAACGACCTGGCCGCCGCCGACAGCGGCGCCGCCCGCGTGCGCGACGAGCTCGGCCTCGATGGTGCCGGGGTGATCGTCGGGATCATCGATACCGGCCTCGACATCTGTCACGCCGACTTCCGCACACCGTCCGGGCTGACGCGCGTGAAGGCGTTCCTCGATGTGAGCTCGTGGCCGACCTCCACCTCCTACTCCGAGGCGCAGCTCAACACGCAGTTGCAGGCCTGCCCCGGCGCCCCGCTCGCGGACAACATCGGGCACGGCACGCACGTCACCGGGACCGCCGCGGGCGACGGCTCCGCCTCGGGAGGTGGCAGCGCGCCCGCCGGCACCTACGAGGGCGCCGCGCCCGCCGCCGACCTCGTGATCGTGAAGACCGACCTCAGGACGGACGGCATCCTCGCGGGCCTGCAGTTCATCCAGTCGCAGGCCGCCGGGATGGGCAAGAAGTGGGTCGCGAACATGAGCTTCGGCTCGCACTTCGGCGCCCATGACGGCA
Source organism: Dehalococcoidia bacterium (assembly GCA_020845735.1). Lineage (GTDB taxonomy): Bacteria > Chloroflexota > Dehalococcoidia > UBA2979 > UBA2979 > RBC038. The sequence continues at coordinate 14,119 of JADLFF010000016.1, read as the reverse complement.
CGTCACTCCTCGAGCAGGCCATCGACCAGGCGACGAACGCCGGTGGGGCCGTCGTCGTGGCCGCGGGCAACGAGGGGTCGAGCCCCGTCCACGCCAGCGCGCAGGTCGCGCCGGTCGCCCCTGGTGGGGCCTCGCAGGACATCACGGTCTCCGTGCCGAGCGGCGCGACGGTCGCCCAGTTCGACTTCTGGTACGAGGGCACCGACTCGTTCCGCGTCGGCTTCACAGCGCCCGATGGGTTCGTCGCGGCAGCGGCGAGCTCCGGGCTCGGCCTCGACAACGTCTCGTTCCCGTGCTGGCGCTTCAACGCCGCCGAGAACTGGCGCTGCTTCGACGTCTTCCATCGCACGGCCAGCGAGAACGGCGACCATCGAGTGGTGGTCGCGGTCTACACCGTGTCCTCCCTCGCCGCCGACGCCCAGCCGATCCCCGGCGGCGCCCCCGCCGGCACATGGACCATCGAGTTCGAAGGCGCCACCGTCGTGAACGGCCGCCTCGATGGCTGGACGTCCGGATGCAAGACGGCGAGCGGCGGGGACTGCAGCTCGCCGTTCACCAGCCACGTGGACTCGTCGCGGACCGTGGCGATCCCGGGCACCGCGCAATCCGCGATCACGGTGGGCGCCCACAGCACTCGGAGCTCCGGTGGCACGCCGGTCGGTGCGCTCGCCTCCTTCTCCAGCCGAGGGCCGACGCGCGACGGACGCATCAAGCCCGACCTCACCGCTCCCGGCACCAGCGTGATCTCCTCGCTGTCCGCGGACGCGAGTCCTCCGGGCATCTTCCAGCCGGGCGGTCTCCAGGTCGCGATGCAGGGCACGAGCATGTCCGCCGCCCACGTGACCGGTGCGATCGCGCTCCTGCTCGAGGGCGGCGCAGCCTCGGGGACAGCGGCGAAGTCGATGCTGCTCGCGCACGCCCGCACCGATGCCTTCACGGGCGCGGTCCCGAACAACCTCTGGGGCCGCGGCAAACTCGACGTGTACACGGCGGTGTGCACGAGCCTCGTGGCCTGCGGCGCGCCCGTGCCGGCGACCGGCAGCGTCACGATTCGCCTCGACGCCGTGCCTGACGCCGCCCAGGACTTCACGTTCGTCGGCAGCCTCGGCACCTTCAGCCTCGACGACGACGGGGACGGTGCGCTGCCGTCGGTCCGGACCTTCACCGGGCTCGGCGCGGGGACCTACGCGATTACCCAGGTCACACCGGGCGGCTGGACGCTGGTCGGGCTCGGGTGCGCCGACCCGAACGGCAACAGCGCGTCCGACCTCGCCTCGGGCCTGGCCACCGTCCGCCTCGAGGCGAATGAGTCCGTGACCTGCACGTTCACCAGCGTGCAGCAGTCCGCGCCGGCCACCGGCTCGATCACGATCATCGAGGACCTGCAACCGGATGGCTCCGAGGACTTCACGTTCGCGGGCAGCGGGCCCGATGGATTCTCGTTCGATGGCGGATTCCTCCTCGATGACGACACCGACGGAGCGCTTCCGGCCGCCCGGACCTTCAGCGGGCTGACGCCGGGCACGTACGCGGTGATCCAGTCGCTGCCCTCGGGCTTCACGCTGACCTCGGCCAGCTGCGAGGACCCGTCCGGCGGCTCGTTCACCTCGGGTGGCTCGGCGACGATCTCGCTGGCGGCGGGCGAGTCCGTGACGTGCATCTTCACGAATGCGCCCGTGACCACCTCGGGAGGCGCCGGTGGCGGAGGGACGACCACACCACCCACGGTCCCGATCGTGGCGGGACCGCCCCCGAGCGTGCTGCTCGGACTGGCGCCGGGCCGCGGGATGATCGGCCTCCTGGTCGTGGGCGCCGAGGCGGACTCCGGGGTGCTGATGGCCACGCTCGCCAGCGCCGGCTGCGACGTCGGCACGCTCGCCGTGATTCCGGCGGGCAGGTGGCTGGTGTACATCCCGGGCGCACCGGCGCAGGTCAACGCCGCATTCCCGTCACGCCTCGATGCGCTGACGCCGTTCTTCGTGAGGTGTGCGGCGTAGCCGCCTGACCCGCCTGCGCGGGCTCGTGGCCCGCCTCGCTCGCGGACCCCTCGAGGGCTACGGGCTGACGTGCAACGCAAAGGAGGCGCTCCTCACGGAGCGCCTCCTGCGTCGAGCCGTGGTCTGGCGAACGTCCTAGATGGTCACCCGCGCCAGGACCGCCGAGTCGAAGCCGCCCGAGGCGGCATCGGTGCCCTTGTAGCCGGCGACGATGACCGCGCTCTTGTCGCTCGACAGCGCCACGCCGTACCAGGCGTCAGCGGGGCCGCCGAGGTCCGAGATGAGGTACCCCTTGGTGCCGAAGCGCTCGTTGAACGCGCCGTCCTTCGTGAGCATCACCATCATCCCGTCGATGTTCGCGGCGTCCTTCTTGCCGCTCCCCACCGCGAGGATGCCGCCGTCCGGCAGCACGAGGACGTTCCGCGCGCGGTCATCCTCCTTGGCGATGTCCAGCCTCGTCACGCCGTTCGTCCCGAACGAGGTGTCGTGCGTCCCGTTGGCCTTGAACCGGTAGACAACGAGGTCGACCTTCTCCGCGGTGTCGGCGCCACGCCCGTACCCCGCGAGCACGTAGTCCGTGCCCTGCAGCTGGACGTTGTACGCCTCGGTCACTCCATCGAGGATCTTCGCCGTCGCGACCCCGTCCTTGCCGAAGCTCGCGTCGAGGACGCCCTTGCCATCGATGCGAATCAGGACGGGCTGGACCACCCCGGAGATGCTCGAGTAGCCCGACGCGACCAGCTTGCCGTCGGGCTGCGTGAGGAGTCCACGAGGGTTGTCGGACGCGTTGCTCACGTCGACAACCAGCCGGCCGTTGCTTCCGAATCCAGTGTCCGGCTGGCCCGCTGGCGTCAGCGCCGCGAGGACGAAGTCGGTGTCGGTGCGGTCCGGCGCGTCGTTCAGCTTGCTGCCGAAGACGATCACGCGGTCGGCGGTCACCGCCATGCCCCACGACGTGTCACCACCGAACGCGGTCGCCGAGGTCGGTCGCCCCGTGCCGAAGTCGAGGACGGCGACTCCACCTCGGCCGAAGCCGGCGTCGAGCTTGCCCGTCGCATCGAAGCGGGCCACTGCCACGTCGGTGTCACGCGCCGCGTCGCCACTCCCGGTCGGGTCGTGCTCGACGGGTCCGGCTACGACGACCTTCCCGTCCGCCTGCACCGCGACCGCACGCGCGATCTCGGCGGCCTTGCCACCGATCGCGACGTTCACCTGCGCGACGCCCTCGGTGCCGAACGTCTTGTCGAGGGCGCCCTTCGCGTCAAATCGGGCGACCGCCAGGGCCTGGTCGGTGCCCGAGGCCACGAACCCCGCCCCGTAGGTCTTGCCGTCGGACCCCGTCGCGACGGCCATGAACCGGCTGTGCGCGTTCGCCGCCAGCGGCACCTGCGCGACGCCGTTCGTCCCAAACGCCGAGTCGAGCCCGACTGCCCTCGCCTGCGGCGACGCGGTGGCCGTCGTGGCCGCCTTCGAGGTCCCTACCGCCGTCGCGGACGTGCCGCCCGCGTCGGAGCCGCCGCCCGCGCAGGCCACCAGCACCGACGCTGCCGCGATGCCCGTCGCCTGCACCACGAGCCTGTGGAGTCGCATACATCCTCACAATTCCGGTCACGCGATTCGCTCCAGCGAAGGAAACATTTAGTCCTACCTAATGTCAACTCTGAGTCTTCCATTTGAGAGATTCTGAGTATCGCTACCCGTCCGCCGGCAGACCGAGGGAAGTTGCGTGCTCATTCGATGCTTCGATCGCGCGCAGAAGCTGGCCAGGAACACCCGTCGACGCACAGAGCTGCAACAGCGCCGCGAGGTCCTTCGGCAGGCAGTCGCCCCCGAAGCCGCGCTCGTCCGGGTGCACCCAGGTGTGCGACCTCCCGATGCGCTCGTCGAGGAGCCAGAGCTCGCGGAGCTCGTTGTAGTCGACCTCGAGGGCCGCTGCGAGGTCGAAGAACTCGTTGCAGAACGCGACCTTCATCGCGAGGAACGCGTTCTCCATGTACTTCGTCAGCTCGGCGGTCCGCGCGTCCGTCTGGTGGATCGCCAGCTCCGAGTTGTACGCGCGCTTGTAGAGATCGGCGACGGGCACGGTCCACTCCCGCGGACCGCCGAGGATGATCCATCGCTGCGTGCGCACGTCGGCGTAGTGATGGTCGGGCGTGGAACCGGGACCGTACGCGGGCTGGAACACCACGCGACGGCCGAACCGCCTCGCGAGGCGCTCCGTGGTCCCCGGTGTCACGGTCGAGCGCACGACCACGGTCTCGCTCTCGCACCACTCGAGGACGCGCTCAACGATCGAGGTGTCGCACGAGCCGTCGGGCAGGCTCGGCGTCGGCACGCACACGAACGCGAATCGACAGGCGGAGACCGCCTCGCGCGTGCCCATGCCGAGGGGCTCGTCGTAGAGGACGGCCGCGGGGAACAGCTCGGCCACCGAGCGTCCGACTGCACCGACGCCAATCACTGCCACAGACGGCACGCTCATGAGGGCACCCCCGCGCTGTCTTGCTCCGGACCCACTCGATTGCGCTGCGCCGCGAGGTGCGTCCGCCACCGCGCGACCGCTCGCCGTGCCGCGGCCCTCGGCCGGCCGCGCGCGAGGCCGAGCACGCTCCCGACGATGAACGCGCTCGTCCAACCGGTGTGGAGCGCCACGGTCGCCGCGCTCCAGTGCCGGTAGTCAGGGAACAGACCGGCGGTCGCGTGCCACAGCGTCGACGACAGCGCGAAAGGATCGACGGCGATGACCACCTCCCCACTGCGAGCGGCGGCAACCAGCGCGATGGTCACGGCGATTGAGTACGCCTCCAGCGCGCCGAGGGTGCACCGCGCCCAGCCCGGCACGCGCAGGATCAGCTCTGCGAGCGCCCACGCGATCAGGGGGAACGTGGCCACCATCGTGCGTCCCGGGAACCACCAGCCCATCATCGTCAGCGCCACGAGGCTGGCCAGCAGCAGTTGCACGACCACCAGCGCCACGGCCACTCGAGGCACGCCCGGCCTCAGCAGCAGCACCGCGACCGCGGGCAGGGTCAGCAACAGCACGGGCGCCCACCGCCCGAGGCCAAAGCGCTCATCGACGAACACGCCCGTCAGGCGGTACGCCCGCTCCCACAGCGACAGGTGGTCGACGAGCACCTCGGTCGTGCCGGCGTCGGCCCAGGCCCAGCTCGCGCTGTACGCCGTCAGCGCTCCATACGTCGCGAGGTGCCAGCCCACGTACGCGGCCCCGGACAGCACGGAGGCGCCCAGGAAGATCGCGCGCGCATCGCGACGCTCGAGGTGCCACACGGCGGCCAGCCCGATCACCGCCCCGAGGGGCACGTACTTGGCACCGAGCCACGCCAGCGCCGACACCATCACGGCGAGGAGGAGCGCACCCACCCTCGATCCACGCGGCGCCACGGCCAGCACGATCAGCGACGCCACGAGGCACAGGCTCGCGGGGACCTCGGGGTACACCTCGGTGGCGTAGACAAAGGCAGGCGCGGTGAGCCCCACGCCGACCGTCGCGAGCCACGGCCACAGCCGGTGGCCCGTGCTCCTCGCGATGAGGAGATACGCAAGCGCGTACGCCAGCGCCGCCGTCAGCAGCAGCTGGACCTGCACCCCTCGGAGGCCGCCCGCCGCGAACCCCGGCACGAGGTACACGGAGAGCCCGGGGGCATGCGGGCTCAGGAGGGCTTCGCCAGGACGGTCCGCGGACTGCAGCCAGAGCGGCTGCGCGTGGTCGAAGAACTCCCGGTAGCTCTGCCACTGGTACTGGTTCCGCAGATCGAGGTCGCCGTCGCGGATCAGGCTCTGCGTCGTCAGGAGGTAGAACGGCTCGTCGCCCGTGATCGACGCTCCTCGCGTCGCACGCAGATCGATGGACCAGCCGTACGCTCCGGCAAGCAGCCCGAACAGGGCCAGCGCCGGGAACACCGACCGCGACACGGACGCCTGGACTCCGGCGCGCATCAGTCCACGGGGGGGAACGACCGCGCCCGGCCCGCCACCGCGAGCTGCACTCGGCTGCCCGGCCGCAACTCGCCTGCCGACTTCCACCGGGCGCGCACGGTGTGGCCGCTCGCCAGCCGGAGCGTCGCCAGCGAATCGTGGCCAAAGTACTCCACGGCGACCAGTTCGGCCGGCGCACCGCCGTCGTGCACCAGCTCGATGTCCTCCGCCCGCACCATGACCTCGGCGACACCAGCCGTGGGCCCCTCGAGGGCGATTCGTCCGAGCTCGGTCACGGCGCTGCCTGTCTCCACAGCGCCCGGGAGGAAGTTCGCCTCTCCCATGAACTCGGCGACGTCTCGATCGGCGGGGCTGAGGTACACCTCGCGAGGCGTCCCGTGCTGCCGCACCTGCCCGGCGACCATGACCGCCACCCGCTCGGCGAGGCTCAACGCCTCGTCCTGGTCGTGCGTGACGAAGACCGCCGTGATCCCCACCTCCTCGATGAGGCGTCGCACCTCGCCGCGCATGCGCTGGCGGACGCCCGGATCGAGGTTCGAGAACGGCTCGTCCAGCAGGAGGATCTCCGGCTCCGCGGCGAGCGCACGCGCGATCGCAACGCGCTGCTGCTGCCCGCCCGACAGCTCGTGTGGCATCCGCGACTGCAGCCCGGGCAGGCCGACGAGCTCGAGCAACTCCGCGACGCGGCTCTTGCGCGGCACCCCTCGGGGGAGTCCGAAGGCGATGTTGCCCGCCACATCGATGTGGGGGAACAGCGCAAAGTCCTGGAACACCATCCCGATGCGCCGTCGCTCTGGTGAGAGGAACGTCCCCTCCCCCACCAGGACGGTATCGCGGAGGCGGATCGTCCCGCCGTCCGGCGTGTCGAATCCCGCGATGAGCCGCAGGAGCGTGGTCTTGCCACAGCCACTCGGGCCCACGAGCGCCAGCACCTCGCCGGAAGCCACCTCGAGGTCCACCGCCTCCACCGCGGTGGCGCGCCCGAAGCGCTTCGTCACCTGCGAGCAGCGGAGCAGGATCACGACGAGTGCTCCTCACGTCGAACGAGCATCAACACCGCCAGCGTCGAGGTGGCAAGCAGCAACAGCGAGGGCAATGCGGCCATCGAGAACTGCGCCTCGCTGGTCGCAGTCCAGATCCGCGTCGCCAGTGTGTCATAGCCAATCGGGCTCAGGAGCAGCGTCATCGGCAGCTCCTTGACCGCGGTCAGGAAGACCAGCAACGCGCCTGCCGAGACGCCCGGCAGCATCTGCGGGGCGGTCACCCTCGCGAACGTGCGCAGCGCGCCGGCCCCGAGGCTGCGCGCGGCCTCCTCGGAGCTGGGATTCACCTGCAGCAACGCGGTCCTCGAGGCCCCCATCGCCTCGGGAAGGAAGCGCACCGCGTACGCCACCACCAGCAGCCCGAGGGTCTGGTAGAGCGGCGGCACGTAGCGCGCGGCAAAGAACACCACCGCCAGCGCGATCGTGATCGCCGGCAACGACTGGCCGAGGTAGGCGGCGCGCTCCATGACCGGCCCGAGTCGCCCTCGATGGCGCACGGACACCCAGACGAGGGGCAACGCCGCGAGCACGGTGAGCAGCGCGGCGGCGCCCGCCGCTCGCACGGTGTGCTCGACGGTGCTCAGCGACACCCCGAGGTCGCCGCCTCGCTGAACGCCGCGCACCAGCCAGTACGTCGTGACAGCCAGCGGCACCCCGGCGCCCAGCGCAGCCACTGCCAGGCAGCCGGCGAAGGCAACCCACCGCCACGCTCCGAGGCGGCGGCGCGCGGGTGTCCGGGCGACGCTCCGGGTGTGATACAGCGCCGTACCCCTCGTCAGTCCGTCCGCCGCGACCAGCAGCATGGCCAGTCCGATCAGCGGCAGACCGAGGACGGCCGCGCTTGTCCGGTCGAACGCCGTCGCGTATCGCACGTACACGAGCGGCGTCAGCGTGTCGTACCGCAGCATCGAGACCGCACCGAACTCACTCAGCACGTAGAGCGCCACCAGGATGCCACCCGCCGACACCGCCGGGCGCAGCAGCGGCAGCGTGACGCGGCGGAACGTGGCGAACGCGGTCTGCCCCAGGCTCCTCGATGCGTCCTCGAGCGCGGGGTCGATGCGGCGCAGCGCCGCGCACACCTGCAGGAAGACGTACGGGTAGCTCAGCGCGGACAGCACGGCCCAGGCGCCCCAGAAGCCGTAAATCGAGGGCAGGCGCGCCACGCCCAGCGGCTGCAGCACCTGCTGCACGAGGCCGCCCGGGCTGAGCGCGCTGATCATCACGTATCCGCCAACGAACGACGGCACCGCCAGCGGGAGGGCCAACGCGGCGAGCAGCATGCGCGGGAAGGGGATGTCCGAACGCATCACCAGCCACGCGAGGGGCACCGCCACCACGACGCACGTCGAGGTGACGGTCAACGTCAGGAGGATGGTGCGCGCCAGCGCCGCGACGGCGGCCGGCTGCGCCAGCACCTCGAGGGCTCCGGCGCCGGCGCTTGCCGCTCGCAGCACGAGGTACGCGGGCGGCAGCAGCACGAACGCGGTCACGACGACGGCCGCCACGGTGGCCGGCGACAGGCCTCGTCCGGGAACCGTGCGGCGGTACGCGACGGAGGTCAGGGAATGATCCCCGTCGTGCGCATCAGCTCGAGCGAGCCTCGGAGGTCCTGGATGTCGCCCAGGTCGATGTCCGGCGTCTTCAGCGAGGCCAGCGCGGGCAGCTCGGCTCCCGGCGCCACACCGGCGACCAGCGGGTACTCGTGCGTCTGCGCGGCGAAGTACTCCTGCGCGCTCTTCTCGAGAAGGTACGCGATGAAGCGTCGGCCCGCCTCGGGGTTGGCCGCCGAGTCGAGCACGCCCGCCCCCGAGACGAGGAAGAGCCCGCCCAGGTCCCCGTTGTCGAAGTAGTAGTTGCGCACTTTGAAGCCCGGCCCCTCCTCGGCGAGGAACCGGTACAGGTAGTAATGATTCAGGAACGCGGCCTCGATCTCGCGATTCTTGACGGCGGTGATCGCTGCGATGTTGTTCGGGTAGATCCGAGGCGCGTTCGCCTTCAAGTCGAGCAGCCACTGCCGCGCGAACGCCTCCCCGCGCGTGAGGCGCAACGCCGTCACGAACTCCGGGAACCCGTCGCTGCGCGGCACAATCCCGAGGCGGCCGCGCCACTCGGGCTTCGTGTAGTCGAAGATCGTCGGCGGCAGCGTCGAGGGGTCGATCGCGTCCGTGTTGTACACGATCACGCGCGCGCGTCCCGACAGTCCCACCCACTGCCCGTCCGGCGAGCGAAACGCGGCCGGCACGCGGGTGAGCGTCGACTCCGGCAGCGCGGTGAGGCGGCTCTCCGCCTGGAGCGCGCCCAGCGCCCCCACGTCCTGCGTCAGATACACGTCCGCCGGTGAGTTCCGCCCCTCCTCGAGGATGCCGAGGGCAAGGTCGGTGCCGTCGCCGTACCGCACCTTGATCGGGATGCCCGTGTCCTTCGAGAACTGCTCGAGGAGCGGCTTCATCAGGAGCTCGGAGCGGCCCGCGTACACCGTGAGCGGCCGTTGCTCCTCGTCGCCGGAGCATGCGAGCACCAGCGCGCTCGCGAGCAGCATCGCACCCAGGAGGGCCAGCCCTCGGACCTGCGGACCCCGCGTCATGCGCACTCCCATCCTGCTCATCGCCGGGCCTCCGCCGTGAGCCGGAAGGCGCTCGGAATCCCGAGCACCTCGATCACCGCGGGGTCGTTCAGGGCCTGGTACACGGCGATCACGTCCGCCTCGGGCGGCGTGCGGTCGCCCGGCTGCTCGAGCACGGCCTCGATCCGCGCCGCGCCCCCGGCCGACACGGCCGCAACGGCGCCGCGAATCGACTGGAACGAGGCGAGGGCATCCGCGAGCTGCGCGTCGCGGAGGTCAGCGCGCGTCGTCGCCTCGGCCTGCGCGAGTGATCGGAGGGTACCGGTGTAGAAGATCGTGGCGAGGGCGCCTCGAGCCTCCTTCGTGTATCGATGCAGCGTGGCTGTGTCCTGCTTCTCCGCCGCCGCGCGGCCGGTGATGAACGCGGCCTCCAGCGGGCGCGTCAACCGACCGGGCAGTGAGGCCGCACTCTCGAGGTTGATCCCGGCCCCGAGCAGCGACGTGAGCCGCGCGCCGTCGGCGTCCGCTGGTCCCGCCACGTATGCCCACGCCTCGTCCATGGCCGCCCCGGCCGTACCTGGATCCGAGGCGCCCGCAGCCTCGGCGCGGCTGAGCGCGTGCAGGACTCGGCCGTAGATCAACATCTGCACACCACGGTCGACGAGCGCGCGGCGAGCGCTGTCGCTGCGTCCCTGCGCAAGGCCGGTGCCCGTGAGCCCATCGCGAATGAGCCCATCGATGAAGGCGCTGCGCCCGTAGAGGCCATCACCGCCCGGGAACTGGTCGTGCGCACCGGCGTCCGCCAGCGACGCGAGCGACCGCAGGCTCCCGTCGGCCGCACGCTGGTTGCGTCCCGCCTCGTAGAACTGGGTCGCCCGCCCCCAGTCGACCGGCCGCCCGTCGATGGCTACGTTGATCACGGCGCGCATGTCGCGGAGGTCGAGCGCGGCGGCGAGTGTCGCGTCCTGGTTGGTCGCGCCCGTGTAGCGAATGCCCGTCGGCACCCCTCCGGCCGTGTCGTCGGCACCGCTGATGCTGACGAACCCACCGCCCCCGATCACCTCGACGTTCGCCGGGCGGTCTTCTCCCCGGCAGCCCAGCACGAGGAGGCCCACCGCAGTGGCGATGAGCACCATCCTGCCCGGCATCGACGCACGAACCAGCGCAACGTTCATCCCCTGAGGACCTCCCGAGCCATCCCCACCGGCACCCGCCACAGGTACTCGGCGCGCACGAACGAGCGTCCTCGCTGCCGGCGGCGGTACGTGATCGGCACCTGCGCGAGGCGCATGCCCTTGTGCAGCAAATCGAGCGTCAGGACCTGCGCGTAGTTGTAGTCGTGGATCACCTCCGCGACGTCGACGGCGCGCCGCGAGAACGCGCGCATCCCGGTCTGGCCATCGAGGATGCGCCGGCCGCAGAGCACGGTGAGCGCCAGGCTGAAGGCGGTGTTGGCCAGCCGTCGGGACACGGTCATCCCGCCAGCCCTCGAGGCGCGCACGCCCAGGACGTAGTCCGCGGTCCCCGCACGGATCGGGGCGAGCAGCGCGGCGGCGTCGGCAGGGTCGTACTCGAGGTCCGCGTCGAGGTAGACGACGCTGGCGGCGTCGATGTCACGTGCCACCGCAAAGGCGGTGCGCAACGCGGCGCCCAGCCCGCGATTCCGCTCGTGCCGCACGACGCGTGCCCCGGCGGCCGCGGCCACCTCGGCCGTGCCATCCGTGGACCCATCGTCAACCACGAGCACGCCGGCGTCGGGCATGGCCCGCGCGATCGCGCCGAGCACCGTCGGGAGGTTCGACGCCTCGTTGTGGGCAGGGATCACAAACAGGGTCTCGAGGCGCTCGCGGTCCGGCTCGAGGGCCAGCATCGGGTGCCCGGTGGCCCGCGCAGGGGCCGGCACGCCGAGCAGGTGGCAGACCGTCGAGGCCACCTCGGTGAGAAACCGTCGCTCACGCACCAGCCTGCCGCGCGCCACGCCCTCGCCCCACCAGACGCACGGCACGTTGATCTCGGGGGCCGACATGTGACCATGCCCGCCGATGCCGATCCCCTGTCCGTGGTCGGACGTCACGAGCACGGTCGCGCCCTCGAGGTAGCCGCGGGCACGGCACCAGTCGAGGAACTGCTCGATGCGCGCGTCCGTCGCCTCAATCGCCGCGACGTACTCGTCGTGGTAGCTCCCCCGCGAGTGGCCCGTCTGGTCCACGCTGAGCAGCTGCAGCACCAGCAGCTCCGGGTCCTCCCGCTCGAGCACCTCCTGCGCGCGCGCGACGAGCGCGTCGTCGATGTCGGCGTTGTCCATCACCGCAGTCACCGTGCGCACGGTTTCCTCGCCGAACGCATCGATCAGGTGCGCGATGCCCACCAGCCGGCCGCTCATCGCGTGCGTGCGCAGCACGTCGAACGCGGACTGGCACCGCACGCCGAGGCGCGGGACGAAGTTCGATCGCATGCCGTGCACCTCGGGACCAGCCCCGGTCAGCATCGAGGCGAACGCCGTCACCGTCCGCGCCGGGTAGACGGTGCACACGTCGGCGTACGTGGTGCCCTCGGCACGCAGGCGATCGAGGAACGGCGTGCGTGCCTCCTCGAGGCGATCGGCGCGGCACCCGTCGATGGCAATGACGATCACGCGCCGGCTCGTCCGCTGAGGCGCGACCGGGGCCGCATGGCCGGGCTGCGGCAGCGCCGGCACCCACGTGAACCACCACTGGTGCGCGAGCACCGCGACAGCGGCGATCAGCACGCCAAACAGGGCCACCCCCGATGCGCCCTCGGGGCCGGCGACGACGGCGTACTGGAACCCCCACACGAGGAGCAACACCTTCGGCACCTGCTCGAGGAAGTTGCCGCTCGTGCTATCCGGGTTCTCGACGACCAGCCGCCAGAACCGAGTGAAGTTCGTCCACCGCGTCCCGATGCGCAGGTGGTAGTAGACGGTGCCCCAGAGGACGACGGTGAAGCTGAAGTACAGCGCCAGCACCACCACGAGGCTGGTGAGGTCCACGAAGCGGAACGCCAGCGCGAACCCGGCAAGCGCGACCCAGAGCAACGCACGGAGACGCAGCGGGAACGCGAAACGCCACCACACGAGGGCCAGCGGCAGGATCGCGAGGAGGGCGACCAGCGCATCCCTCGCGAACCCCGCGGTGGTGAGGCGCGGCCCCGAGACCAGCGCGACCACACCCAGCGCGAACAATGGCGTGAACGGCTGGCCCTCGTTCAGGACGTTCCAGGCGCGCGCCGCCCAGACCTCGAGGCGTGACGCGGCGCGGACGCCGTCCTCGCGCAGCCCGCGCAGCGACAGCACCGCCGCCGGAAGCGCGAACGCGACGCCGAACGTGAAGGCGTACGCGAACTTCAGGCCGTGCGTGAGCACGGCAAGCACGATCGCCTGCTCGCGGTCCACGCCCGCGACCACCAGGGCTGCCCCCATGCTGACCTCGTACAGGCCGACGCCACCGGGTGTGACCTGCAGCACCTGCGCGAGCACGGCGACGGCCGTCGCGCCGGCGGCGGCCGCAGGGGTGAGTCCGACGCCCAGCGCCGAGGCAGCGGCGAGGACCACCCCGGCCTCGAGCAGCCACGAGCCCACGGTCAGCAGCGCCGCACCCACAAGGCGATCCCGGCGGATGCCTCCCACGGCGTTCGCCAGGTATGTGCGCAGGGCGGTCCGCCCGAGGCGGGGCACGGCCATGCTCGTGGCCACGACCAGCCCACCCACGGCAGCGATCGCCGCGAACGCCGTGGCCTGCTCCCCCACCATCGAGGCGACCACCCCGGCGTGCGCGGCGGCGGCGATCCCCAGCAGCGCGAGCATGTCGAACCCTCGCGCGACGAGCGTGGTGCTCACGGCGGCGGACAACGGGACGCCGAGGCGTACCGCGAGCGCGGGCCGGGCCACCTCGCCGGCCCTGGCCGGCAGGGCGTGATTGAGCACCAGAGACGCGTGCAGCACGGAGAACAGCGATCCGGCTCGAGGAGGCCGCGCGCCGCCGGGCGCCGCCAGCATCCACGACCACGCGATCGCCCGCAGCCAGAACGCAAGCACGTACGCACCGAGCGCGCCCGCGAGTGGCCACGGCGAACGCAGCGCCGCGCGCAACGACGCTCCCAGCTCGGCGGGCTCAATGAGGACGGCGAGGGCTGCGCACGACGCCACCGCCACGGCCGTTCCCACCGCGAGGCGCACGCTCCGAACCCTGGCCCGAACGATGCTCATCGGCGCCGCTCACTCAAATCGAACATGGCGCGCGTGATTCCATCACGGGAAGAGAACGCTTTCATTCCATGAGGCTAGCATCGGTTCTTAGGAGTGACTAATGCGCTATCGACGATTCAACTTGAAACCTCACCAACTCGTATGGATGCGTAGCGTGTAACCTTGCATCGGCGAAGGATGTCGACACGAGAGGAACGCGCGTGCCGGGGGCGAAAACGGAACCACCGAGCACCATTTCGGAAACGGTCGAACGCTACCTCGAGGCGATCTACTACATCGACGCCGAGGGGCTGCCGGTGCGCGGTGCACACCTCGCGGACTGGCTTGGCGT
>JADLFF010000015.1 GCA_020845735.1 Dehalococcoidia bacterium | reverse complement strand
GAGGCGAGGGTGGGCGCGGCCCAGTGGTCCACGACCACGCCTCCACACGCCGCGTTGATCTGGTCGATCCAGCCGCGCACGCGCTCGGGCGTGAGCGTCCCGCGCTCGAGGCCCGCCTGGTTCGTCACCACGAGGACCACGTCGTAGCCGGGGGACGCGAGGCGTGCGGCGACGCCCGGCAGGAGGTGCACCCGGCCCGCGCCATCCTCGTGGATCTGGTCGCCCTCGAGCCGTACGAGCGTGCCGCCGAGGTCGAGGAAGAGCGCGGACCGCATCGGAAGCGGGGCTACCAGAGGGCGAGCGTGACCGCGAGGCCCATCGCAAGCTGCGCGAGCGCGGCCGTGCCGAAGAGGACGTACGCCGCCATCCTCGAGTGGGCGTGGGCGAACACGCCGACCAGGACGTTCAGCACGAGGAGCGCGGTCGCCGCCTGCGGCAGCGCCAGCAGCGCCTCGCGAGACGACACGGCGATCAGCTCGCCGCGCGCGCCCGGCGGGAACGTGAGGTCGAGCGTCGGCGGCAGCGAGCCGAACCTCGCGATCACGTAGCCCCAGAGGAACAGGCACAGCACGAGGGCGCCCAGCGCGAGGTTGCGCGCGCTCTCGTCCTCCCAGAACGACTGCGCCGCGGCGCCCGTCCGCTCGACGTGGTGCGTCACGGTGGTCGTCGGGCCGAGCTCCTGGCGCACCTGGATCTCGCGGGCGAAGGCGTGCGGGTCCTCGACGGAGATCGCGTAGTTCCGCTCCGAGGTCATCACGTAGAGCACCTGCTCGGGGGACTGGTGCGTGGAGTAGAACATCACGGGCCCGATGCGCTCGATCTCCGCGCGCCCGACGTGGTAGCCGAGCCACGAGACGCCCTCGACGCCGGGGACGCCGACCGCCGTGCCCGGCACCAGCCGCTCGATGGCGCCGAGGGGCACGACCTGCCTCGTGGGACCCCACTGGATCAGGAGGCCGTTGCGGTCGATGGCGTAGGCCAGCGTCGACAGCGAGTGCGTCCAGAACGCGAACAGGCCCGCGAGGGCGAGCATCGCGGCGGCGGCCACATACCCGGCGAACGACACGACGCCGATGCTGGCCGCGCCTGCGAACGCGTAGAGCACGTACGCGACGCCCGCCGACCACAGCGCGAGGAGCGTCCCCACGAGCAGTCCGAGGCCTCGCGACGGCTGGTAGTACATGCCCGCTAGTTAACCAGAGGTACCGCACAGGCGGACACCTCGAGGAGGACGCGCCGACTCGAAACGATCGCGGGCGCCCTCTCGGACGCCCGCGACACGATCCTCACGCGAGGGGTCGAGCTACGCGCGCACCGGCTCGCGCGTGTACACCGCCTGCAGCCAGTGCCTGTACTCGGGGACACGACCCGTGATCGCGGCGAAGTAGCGCTCCTGGAGCTGCTTCGCGATCGGCCCCGGCCGGCCATCACCGACGGGCACACGATCCACCTCGACGACGGGGGTGAGGTGGGCGGCGGTGCCGGTCATGAACACCTCGTCGGCGATGTACAGCTCGGAGCGGTCGATGGTGCGGCGCTCGATTGTGAGCCCCAGCTCCTTCGTCGCGATCTCGAACGCGGTCTCGAGGGTGATGCCCTCGAGGATGTTGTCCTGCGGCGCGGGGCTGATCAGCTTCCCGTTCCGCACCATCACGATGTTCTCGCCGGAGCCCTCGGAGACGTGCCCGTCCTGGTTGAGCATGATCGCCTCGTCGAAGCCCGCGAGCTGGGCCTCGGTCTTGGCGAGGGCGTTGTTCACGTAGAGGCCGGTGACCTTGGCGCGCGCGGGGATCGAGGTGTCATCGACGCGCCGCCACGACGAGGTCATGCAGCGCGCCCCCTTGTCGAGGTCGAGGTAGGCCCCGAAGGGGGTGATGAACACCAGGAAGTCGTCCTGCAGGTCGTGCATGCGCACGCCCACCACCTCGGAGGACTTGTAGACGATCGGCCGGACGTAGACGTCCTCGGTGTAGCCGCTTCGCTCGGCGACCTGCATCACCGCGTCGATCATCTCCTGCTCGGAGTAGTTCAGGCCGAGGCGCATGATCTTGGCGCTCTGGCGGATGCGGCGGATGTGCTCGGCGACCTTGAACAGGTAGAGCTGCTGCTCGTCGGCGTTCCAGTTGCCGCGAATGCCCTCGAATACCGCCGTGCCGTAGTTGAACGCGTGCGTCATCACGTTGACGTTCGCCTCGGCCAGCGGCACGAGGTTCCCACGGAAGAAGGCGGTCGGCGTAGGCATCGGTGCTCCAATCAGGGGCAGGGTGTTCCCCGGTCCGGGGTGCCTCGGCCCGGCGGGTCGGTACCCACGAGGGGTATCACGCGTCGAGGCCGCGGTACGCGCCATGGTACGTTGCCGCCGGAAACCCCGGCAACACATCACACTCGGCAATACCGCGGAACTGAGAAGTGCGGGGCGAGGAGCCAGCATGGCGATGTCGCAGGCGGAGCTCGACGCGTTCCTCGCGCAGCCCCTCGTGGCGGTGCTCTCGACCGTCGATAGCCGCGGGCGGCCGCGCTCGACGCCGGTGTGGTTCCACTGGCGCGAGGGCGCGGCGTGGATGTTCACCGCGCGCACGAGCCTGAAGTGGCGCAACCTCCTCACGAGGCCGTACGCCTCGCTCTGCGTCGATGCGCGCACGCCGCCGTACGCAGCGGCCATCCTCAACGGCCCCGTGGAGCCCATCGAGGACCCGGCCCTCCTCCATGAGCTGGTCGCCTCGATGGCGCGCGGCTACTACGGCGAGGCGCGCGGCGCCGCGTTCGCCGAGCGCTATCGTGAGAGCCCCGGCACGGTCCTCTTCCGACTCACGCCGGAACGAGTCACCTCGTGGGCGTACGGGGACGACGAGTAGGGACGACCACCCGGGGAAGGCGACGCGCGATGGCTCACCCCTCCGGCGCCCGGTACCAGCTCGGCGGCCTCGAGTTCGCCGTGCTGAGCGACGGGACGTTCACGTACGACGCGGGCGCGGTGTTCGGGATCGTGCCCCGCGTGATGTGGGAGCGCGTCGTGCCACCCCTCGATGCGATGCACCGGCTCACCCTGGGCCTGAACTGCCTCCTGATCCGCTCGGAGGGCCACGTCGTCCTCGTGGAGACGGGGGTCGGCGGCAAGCCGCACGACCGCGACACGGCCTCACCCGCCGAGGAGGGCACGCTGATGACGGCCCTCGCAGCCCTCGGCGTGGCCCCCGAGGAGGTGACCGACGTCGTGAACACGCACCTCCACGCCGACCACTGCGGCTGGAACACCTCGGGCAGCGGCGCCGAGGGCGACCCGGTCCATCCCACGTTCCCCAACGCGACCTACCACGTGGCCCTGCAGGAGTGGCACGACGCCAACCACCCCAACGAGCGCACGCGCGCCACCTACCTCGAGCGGAACCTGGCGCCGATCGCGGACCACGTGCGCCTGCTCGACGGCGACGGCGCGGAGACGCCGATCACGAGCGAGGTGCGCTTCCTCGCGGCGCCCGGTCACACGCACGGCCACGGCGTCGTGGTCCTCCGAGGTGGCGGCGCCATCGGCGAGTGGGGCCTCTTCACGGGCGACCTCGCGCAGCACCCGGTGCAGCTCGAGCGCACGCCGTGGGTGTCCGGCCTCGATGTCCTCCCGCTGGTCTCGATGGAGACGAAGAAGCTGCTGATGGACCGCTGCATCGACGAGGACGCGCTCGTGATCGTCGCGCACGGCGCCTACCCCGGCGTCGCGCGGATGACCCGCACGGACCGCGGCTTCCGCCAGCTCGTCGACGTGCCGCCCGCCTCGTGAGGGGTCGGGCGGCGACCGTGGGCGCACGCATCTGCGTGATCGGGAACGCCGGAGCAGGCAAGAGCACGCTCGCTCGCGCGCTGGCGGTGAGGCTCGGCCTCCGGTTCCTCGACCGCGACGCCCTCGTCTGGCGGTCCGGCTGGGTGCTGACCGCACGCGACGAGCGCCTCGCGATCCTCGATGCCGCCACGCGCGACGGAGGTTGGACGTACGACGGCCACCTGCGCAGCGACCACGCCGACGAGCAGCTCGTCCGCGCGCGCTGCGACACGATCGTGTGGCTCGACTTCGCTCGGTGGACGATCGCGACCTCGGTCACGGCCCGAGGCGTGCGCCGGCTCCTCACGGGCGAGCTCGCCCCGGGCGGCAGTCGCGAGACGTGGCGCAGCCTCGTGGCGCCCGAGCTGAACACGCGGTACGCATGGGCGACCCATGACCGGCTCCGCAGCGAGTACGGCGCGCTGTTCGCGGAGGAAGCGCCGGGGCCTCGCGCGCTGCTGCGCTTCACCCATCGAGGCGCGGTGAATCGCTGGTTCGCGGCAGCCACCTCGAGCGTGGCGTCATGACGGGGATGCCGCCGGGCGGCGCGTTTATGGTGGGGCACGGGTTCTCGCAGGTGCTGCCGCTGGCCGGGCTGCACATCGAGCTGGGGGTGCACCCGGGGCCGGCGCACGGGTACACCGTGCCGCTCTGGTACCGCTCACCCCTCGATGAGCAGGTGGCGACGAGGGAGCGCGCCGGGCTCTTCGACCGCTCGTACCTCGGGCACTACTACGTGACGGGCGAGCGCGCCGACGCCGTCCTCGATGCCGTGCTCGCCTCGGACCCCGCGCTCATCCCGGTGGGGCGCTGCGCCGAGGTGCTGGCCTGCCGCGAGGACGGCACGGTCCTCGACCTCCCGCTGCTCGCGCACCTCGACGAGGGGCGCTGGCTGCTCCTCGCGGGGCCGGGGGGCCATGACCTCGCGCACGCGATCGAGGCGGCGGGCGCCACCGAGGATGTCGTCGTCCACGAGCGGTCGATGTACGCGGCCGTGCTCTCGCTGCAGGGGCCCGAGGCGCGCTCGATCGCCGCGCGCGTGCTCGGTGCGGAGCTGGTCGAGTCGGCACCTCGAGGCGCGGCGCGCGAGTTCCTCTTCGGGCTGCATCGCGCGGCGCTGTTCGGCGCATCGGACATCGGGGAGGACGGGCTCGTGCTGGTCGTGGAGCCAGGCGCGGCCGCCGAGGCCTGGCGCAGCCTCGTCGCCGAGGGCGCCACCTCGGCCGGGCTCCTCGCGAACGACGCGCTCCGCCTCGAGGCGGGCACGCTCCAGGCGCCGGCCGAGACGCCGCGGCCCGCGACGCCGTTCGCGGCAGGCCTCGGGGCGCTGGTCGACCTCGATGGCCCGCGCGGTGCTCGGGAGTTCACGGGCAGCGCCGCCCTCCGCGCCGCCGCGCCTCCCGCGCGCCGACTCGTCACGTTCCGCCTCGACGGGCCACGCCTGGCGAAGGCCGGTTCGCGCGTGCGGGTCGGTGGCACCGACGCCGGCGCCTGCATCTCGGCAGGATGGTCGTCGCTCCTCGAGGCGCCGCTCGCGCGCGCCTACCTCGCGACGCCGGATCGCCCCATCGAGGTGGACTGCGACGGCGTGTGGCAGGCGGCCACCCCGATCATCCCCCCGCGCGCCTGACACACTCCTGGTGCCCGGTCCTCGGGTCGTGCGCGAGCAGGCCGTCGCACTGCGCGGTGCCGATGACGCCCAGCCGGCCGTCCGTGAGCCACGCGTACAGCGTCCGGCGAAGCTCGCCGCCCTCGAGCTCCGCCCCCGTGACGTGTTGGGCGCGACCACCGAGGCAGACGAGCGACAGGTCCTCGGCAACGCGCGCGTAGTCGAAGCGCCTGTAGGCGATGCACGCACCGCCGGCCGCGACGACCAGGTCGCGGCGACCGTCGGGCTCCACGTACGCGCCGCCCGACGTGAGCTGCCGGAGCCCGCTGCCATCGGGCCGGACCGCGAACAGCTCGGGCGGTGGTGGAGGATCCCGAGGCGGCTGTGGCGTGGTCGGTGGAACGGACGCGAGGAAGGTGAGCTCCCCGGCCCCGAGCCAGGACAGGCGAGTGATCGAGAGACTCCCCGCGGGGACGACCCGACTGGTCCCGACGTCGAGCCGTGTGATCACGATCCTCGTCGCCGGGAGCAGGAGGTCAAGCGGGTACTCGTGCTCGATGTAGGCGATCTCGCGACCGTCCGGTGACCACGCGGGGCTCGAGTAGGTGCGCAGCGGCGCGCCGCGCGCGTCGACCTCGGCTTCTGCGATTGTGAAGCCGCCGGATCCGTCGGGGCGCATCACGCGAATGCTCTCGGGCTTGCCGATGCCACAACCGCTCGAGGGGTCCTCGATCGCCAGCAGCGAGCCATCGGGGGACCACTCCACCGTGCCTTCCCGCTCGTTCCGCCCGACCACGCCCACGACCGCGTCCACGCCTCCCGTCGTCACGTGGATGGCGCGGCGCTCGTCGCAAGCGCCCGTGCCCGACGGCGGCAGCAGCTCCTCCCAGGCGACGCTTGCGAAGTCGGGTGACCAGACCTCGCGAAACTCGGGAGTGGTGGGGCCTGCGGTCGCCTCGCGTAGCTCGCAGACGCTGCCCGCGCATCGGCCGAACGTGAGGACTGGCGCCGCCGGGGGAGGAGGAGCGCCAGGCGACCCGTCGGCCGTGGGTGGTGCCGGCGCGGCAGGCGGCGTCGATGTCGCGCCGAACTCCCGTTGACCGGCTGTGCAGCCCAGCAGCCACACGGCCAGGAGGATGCCGAGGGTCGGGGTGATCCGAGGCATGAGGGCCTCCTTCCCCTGACGATAGGGGGTTCGCCCCTCGTCGCACAGGGATTCTACCTATACCCCCTCCCGGTATTTGACATGCACTCTAACGTGCAGGTAAGATTCGAAGCGCAGGGTCGAGGAATAGCCCGGCCACTGCAGGAAGGACCGCCCGATGACTACCAGCCAGGGCCGAACGAGTACCTACTACGAGTCGCTGCTGATGCGAGACCGCACCCTGGGACTCACCATCGACGAGGCACGTGGCGACCTCGACCGCGCGTTCATGGCGCTCAGCCGCCTCACGCTGAACTAGCTGCACCCCCGGCCCCCCGATGCAGGACGGGACGCTTCGGCGTCCCGTTCGGCGTTCCAGGCCTCGATGCGGCCATGCGCCGCCGACCGTGCACCGCCTCGGATTCTCAGGCGGGCGCGACCTCGCTCATCACGGCGAGGATGTTCTGGTCGGGGTCGCGGAAGAAGGCCATCCAGGTCTCCATGCCCACGACGCCGAAGACGCCGGCGTCGTCGCGGTTGATCAGGTGCGGCGCCGACTCGATGGTGACGCCGCGCGCCTCGAGGGCTGCGCAGGCGGCCTCGATGTCCGGCACGCGGAAGTACAGCGGTGCGCCCGGCCTCGGACCCTGCGCCTGCGCCTCGGCGATCGCGTCGAGCATGAGGCGCACCCCGCCGATGTCGAAGAACGCGAGCCCCGGCGGGTCGAACGTCGCGAGGTGCCGCGCGCCGAGGATGTCGCGATAGAAGGCGACGGCGCGCTGGATGTCGTTCACGGGCTGCGCCACCTGCCCGAGCCGGGTCACCTCGAAACCACCATCCGCCGTCATGCGTTCGCCCCGCCTTCCGCGTCCGGCTCCTGTCACCGGGCCGCTAGTACCAGGCCTCGAGGGGTACGCCCCACTGGAAGGGGCGCGTCAGCACGTACCCGACGTGGTGCTCGCCCGCGAAGTGCTTGACCGCGGCGCGCAG
>JADLFF010000014.1 GCA_020845735.1 Dehalococcoidia bacterium | reverse complement strand
GGGCCACGGATGTCGAATCTGCGGTTGAACTCAGCAGCCCACGCGACGACGTCGAACTCCCAGAGCAGAACGTCCTCGATCCTCACGTTCACCGGATCGAAGTCCAGGTCGTCGTCATCGATCGCCTGGAGCACCGAGTCATCAGGCCCACCGACGACGCGGAGCACACGGCCTCCACGCAGGACCGTGGCCCGGCTGTAGTCGAGGGAGCCGCGCTTGATCAGCCCCGTGGTGACGAAATCGTCGAAACCGTCGGCATCCGCCTTGCGCAGTTCATCCTCGGTAAAAAGGGCATGCGGGTTCCGGGATAACCGCTCGAATACGAGGTCAATCACCGGAGCTTTACGCCCTGCTGTTCGAGATAGCCGAGGATGAGCGCGAGGTGACGGTGCTCGGTCAAATCGGTTCGCCCGGGAGGATCGATCTCGAAGGTGACACTGGTCTCCCGTTCGTTCATCCACTTGATGCGGAACTTGAAGCGGGCCATGAGCAGCAGCCCCGACTGGAGCGACAGCCCCCCAAGGTCGCGGCGGAAGGAGTCGAGGACGTCCGCTGACTTGACTTCGATCACCGTAGCTACGGCGCCGAAGAGCTTGAGGCGCGCCTTCACGAGTTCAATGCCGACGATTGGGCCTGCGCCGCGGTAGTTGAACGTCCCGTCCTGAATCGGCGCGAGCGAGAACAGCTCGGTGGCAATCGCCTCGTCCGCAAGCGCGGGATCGCCCGCGAAGTGTGCCGCGAAGAGCCGAAGGTACTTCTCGCGCTCCGCTGGATAGGCGGCCTTCACACGCAGGAGCGCCGTCTCCGGTTCGAAGACGATCACATCCTCAACAGCAGGCCGGAAGCTCTGAATCCGAAGCTCGTCACCTTCCCAGAAGCTGACCGTCTGGACATACGTGCCGCGCTGTACCAGCAAGACCAGGTCGCCGTTGTCGTTGAAGCACTGGAGTCGGCACTGGACGCCCTTGGCTTGATCCGAGAGCCAGCCGGCGAGAGCGAGTCGGAAGCCGGCTAACGCCTCCGCGTCAGGCGCGGCCTGGGTGCCTCGCGGGAACGGGAAGGTGCTGAGCTTCGCACCGGTTCCGTAAAGGAGGTATCGCGCCCATGCGAACTCGAATGCCTCTGGATGTTCGAGGAACACGCGGAAGCCCAGCGCGGTGGGGGTTTCTTCCCCGGACGGGTCGGCGGCGATGTCGTAGCGCTCACAGGCTCGAAAGAGGACCGGCGCGGCCGCCCCGGAGATGTCTGAGATGCGCTGGAAGGTCTCGCCGATGAGAGCGGCGTGCTCCGCATTCGCGGAGTCACTGAGGTACGCCAGGAGGGCGTCGGGATTCAGTGTCGCCCAGGCATTTGGGCGGTCGTCCGTCGGAATCCGCTCGAAGAAGCGCGCGATCAGGTCTGGCGGAACCGCCGCGATGAAGCGAGCGAAGTTGAGTCCCCTGAACCGAGGCATGTTCCTCTACCAGCGCCCGGGGAGGAGAGGCGCTCTAATGATAACAGGTCAAAGCGGATCAGCAGTCCTGGCCTATCCACGACGGGTCGCCCGAGCCCCTCAGATGCGAGAGGAAGTCCCGGGGCGATTTCGGTGCGTATGATGCGACCGGGTCGCGCTGGGCCGGAGCCATGCGGCGACCGAAGGGACTGTCCGAACCGCTGGGGGCACATGAACACGCGGACGCACGCCGAGCTGGTGAACTTCATCTGGGGGATCTGCAACCTCCTCCGGGGGCCCTACAAGCGCAACGAGTACCGGAAGGTGATCCTCCCGCTGACCGTCCTCCGGCGGTTCGACTGCCTGCTCGCCCCGACCAAAGAGGCGGTCCTGGCTGCCGACGCCGAGTACCGCGGGCGCGACGCGAACGTGCGCCGCGGGCTCCTGGAGCGAGCGTCGGGACGGTCGTTCTACAACACCTCGAAGATGGACTTCCCGAGGCTCCTCGACGACCCCAACCACCTCGCCCAGAACCTTGCTTCGTACATCAAGGACTTCTCGCCCAACGTGCGCGAGATCATGGAGCGCTTCGCTTTCGACCAGCAGATCGCTCGGATGGACGAGAAGAACCTGCTCTTTGAGGTGGTGAAGGCCTTCGCCGGAATCGACCTCTCGCCCGACGACGTGGACAACGTGCAGATGGGGTACGTCTTCGAGGAGCTCATCCGCATCGGCGCCGAGCAGGCGAACGAGGAGGCCGGGGAGCACTTCACCCCGCGCGAGGTGATCCGGCTGATGGTTAGCCTCCTCCTCTCGCCGGAGCCGGACCTCGGTCGGGGGCACGTGGTCAAGACGATCTACGACCCGGCGTGCGGGACCGGCGGCATGCTCTCCGTGGCCGAGGAGTACCTGCGCGAGCATAACCGCGAATCGAATCCAATCCTGTATGGCCAGGACTGGAACGACGAGGCGTGGGCAGTGTGCAAGTCCGACATGCTCATCAAGGGCGAGAACGCCGAGAACATTGTTCGGGATGACACCTTCACGAAGGACGGCTACGCACGCCGCCCGGACGGCAGCAAGTACACGTTCGACTACATGCTCGCCAATCCTCCGTTCGGCGTGGAGTGGAAGCAGCAACAGCGGGAGATAGAGCGCGAGCGCGACACGCTCGGCTACCAGGGGCGGTTCGGAGCGGGACTCCCGAGGGTCGACGACGGTGCGCTGCTCTTCCTGCAGCACATGCTCGCCAAGATGCAGCCCATTGATGAGGGCGGAAGCCGCCTCGCCATCGTCTTCAACGGCTCGCCCCTGTTCACGGGCGACGCCGGACAGGGCGCGAGCAATATCCGCCAGTGGATCATCGAGAATGACTGGCTTGAGGCCATTGTCGCGTTGCCCGACCAGCTCTTCTACAACACCGGCATCTCCACCTACATCTGGGTGCTGACGAACCGGAAGGAGGCGCACCGCAAGGGCAAGGTGCAGCTCATCGACGGGCGCCAATTCTTCGTGAAGATGCGTAAGAGCCTGGGGAACAAGCGGAACCAGTTGTCGGAGGATCAGATCGCTGACCTGACGCGCATCCACGGCAACTTCCAGGACGGCGAGTCGCGCGAGTTCACCGACGAGGACCCGGTGACGCACCTCCCCCGGAGGCGGGCGCGCACGGTGAGCAAGGTGTTCGCGAACGAGGACTTCGGCTACCGCAAGGTGACGGTCGAGCGGCCACTGCGCCTCAACTTCGCCGCGACAACGGAGCGCATTGCGCGCCTCGAGGAGGTGAGCGCGTTCCGCAACCTGGCGACGAGCAAGAAGCGCGCGGGCAAGGCGCACGACGAGGAAGTCGCCGCCGGCCGACAACGCCAGGAGACGATCCGCGGCCTATTGCACTCCGTCGCCGAGGCGACCTCCGGAGAGGTGTTCCGCGACCGCGAGGCATTCCTCGCCGCACTGTCCGCAGCCGAGCGTGCAGCCGGCGTGCGCCTTGTGGCGCCGGAGCGCAAGGCGGTGCTGTCCGCACTCGGTGAGCGCGACCCCGATGCCGCGGTCTGCTGCGACCGGCACGGCAACCCAGAGCCTGACGCCGAGCTGCGGGACACAGAGATGGTGTCGCTGCTGGAAGACGTCGAGGCGTACATGGCGCGCGAGGTGCTGCCGCATGTCTCGGACGCTTGGGTAGAAGAGGGCAAGACAAAGTTCGGGTACGAGATCTCGTTCAACCGGCTCTTCTACGTGTACGAGCCGCCCCGGACGTTGGACGAGATCGAAGGGGATCTAAGGGACGTGGAAGGCGAAATCATTCAACTCCTAAGCGGGGTCATGGCATGAGCTGGTCTTCATATCCCAAGTATCGCGACAGCGGGCTGGACTGGCTTGGACCGATCCCACATCACTGGCAGGTGAAGCGTCTCAAGTACGTGACGAGCTATCAGACCAGCACGGTGGACAAGAAGGCGACCGACGACGAAGTCGCGGTGAAGCTCTGCAACTACACCGACGTATACGCGCGCGAAGAAATCCGTCCGGATGACGAGTTCATGGATGCAACAGCCACTCTCGCGGAAGTTCGGAAGTTCGGACTCCGTGTCGGTGATGTCGTAATCACGAAGGACTCCGAGGATTGGCGAGACATCGCGGTGCCCGCGATCGTCGTCGAAACTGCGGCGGATCTCGTTTGTGGCTATCACCTCGGCATCTACCGCGTGGACAAGCGGGTTCTCCTACCGACCTATCTCTTCCGCGCACTGCAGTCGCACGCCGTTAACCATCAATTCCAGATCGAATCCAATGGCGTGACTAGGTATGGACTTCCCAACGCAGCCGCATCTGGTGCGTTCATTCCACTCCCCCCAGTTGATGAACAGATCGCCATTGCCCAGTTCCTCTCGCGCGAACTCGCCCGCATCGCCTTGCTTGCAGAAAGCACAGAGGTTGTCGGCCCACCAAGAGGGCGGGTTGCATTGCTCGTGGAACGGCTCCAGGAGTACCGCACTGCAGTAATTACCGCGGCGATTACTGGGAAGATCGACGTGCGAGATTCCGCGCGTGAAGCGATGGCGGTGAAGTAGAGCACATGGCGAACCAGACGAAGGAGCAGGCGTTCGAGTCCACCGTCGCATCGATGCTCGTCGACGGCGGCTGGCAGCCGGCCGCGATCGCCGATTGGGATGTGGAGCGCGCGCTCTTCCCGGTTCGCGTCACCGCCTTCCTGCGCGAGACTCAACCATCCGCGATAGCGGAGATGGAGCGCATGCACGGTGCGAACCTCGACAGCCTGATCGTCGACGCCGTGGCGAAGGAGCTCGACCTCAAGGGCTCACTGTTCGTCCTTCGCCACGGCTTCCGCTTCTACGGACGCACGTTCCACCTCGCCTACTTCAAACCCGCCCACGGTCTGAACGCCGATGCGTTGGTGCAGTACGGACGCAACGTGCTCACGGTCACGCGGCAGGCTCGCTGCCACCCCGGCAAGGGAGACGAGATCGACCTGCTGTTCGCCCTCAACGGCGTGCCAGTGGCGACCTGCGAACTGAAGAACCCCTGGACGGGGCAGGACTGGCGTCACGCCGTCCGGCAGTACCGGGAGACGCGCGACCCGCGGGCGCCGGTATTCCGCTTCCAGGCCCGCACCCTGGTGCATTTCGCCGCAGACCCGGATGAAGTGCACATGACCACGCACCTCGACGGCGCGAACACGCGATTCCTGCCGTTCAACCGTGGTAGCAACCCGGGCGAGGTGCAGTGCGGCGCCGGTAACCCACCCCACCCCTCGGGCTACCGCAGCGGATACTTCTGGCAGGAGGTACTTCAGCGCGACCGCTTCCTCGACATTCTTGGCTCGTACATCTTCGTCGAGCACACCGAGGAGAAGGTCGAGGACGCGCGTGGTGCGCGCACCGTGAAGCACGCAGCGGTGATCTTCCCGCGCTATCATCAGCTGGACGCCGTGTCCCGCGTCGTCGCTGCGGCCGGCCTCGAGGGGCCTGGCGGCAACTACCTCATCCAGCACTCCGCGGGCAGCGGCAAGACCAACAGCATCTCGTGGCTGTCGCACCGCCTCGCGAGCCTGCACACCACGGATGACCAGAAGGTCTACGACTGCGTGATCGTCATCACCGACCGTCGCGTGCTCGACCAGCAGTTGCAGGACGCCATCTATCAGATCGAACACGCCCAGGGCGTGGTGAAGCCGATCGACGAAGACTCGCAGCAGCTCGCGCAGGCGCTCGTAGATGGCACCAAGATCGTCATCACCACGCTGCAGAAGTTCCCGTTCGTCCTGCGCGGACTGCTCGCGGTCGCCGGCGCCGCTTCGCCTGACGCACCGACCGAGTTCGAATGCACTCGCGCGGCCGAATGGCGGCGCGCGATCGCCGGCCGCAGGTACGCCGTCATCGTGGATGAGGCGCACTCGAGCCAGACGGGCGAGAGTGCGCGCGAGATGAAGGCGATCCTCGGCGCCCGCGCGCAGGCGGACGACGAAGGCGAGGTGGACTGGGAGGATGGTCTCAACGCGGTCATCGAGTCGCGCGGGAAGCAGCCGAACCTGTCGTTCTTCGCCTTCACCGCGACGCCGAAGGGGAAGACGCTGGAGCTGTTCGGACGCCCCGGCCCGAGCGGCAAGCCCGAAGCGTTCCACGTCTACAGCATGCGCCAGGCGATCGAGGAGGGGTTCATCCTCGACGTGCTGCAGAACTACACCACCTACGACACGTACTACCGGCTCGTGAAGCTCGCGGAGGACGACCCCGAGTTTCCGAAGCGCCGGACGGCCACGGCGCTGGCAAAGTTCATGAGCCTCCACCCCCACAACATCGGCCAGAAGACCGAGGTCATGGTGGAGCACTTCCGGAACAACGTGCGTCACCGTGTAGGTGGCAAGGCCAAGGCGATGGTGGTCACCTCGTCGCGTCTACACGCCGTGCGCTACATGCGCGCCTTCCAGCAGTACATCGCTGAGCGCGGATACACCGACATCCGCCCTCTCGTCGCCTTCAGTGGGACGGTCCGTGACCCCGACTCCGGCGAAGAGTTCACCGAACCTGGCATGAATCTCGACGTGGTGACAGGCAAGCCGATCAGCGAGTTGGCGCTCCCCGGGCGCTTCGACTCGCCCGACTACCAGATTCTGCTCGTCGCGAACAAGTACCAGACCGGCTTCGACCAGCCTCTCCTACACACGATGTACGTGGACAAGCGCCTCGATGGCGTACAGGCCGTGCAAACGCTGTCACGTCTTAACCGCACTGCACCGGGCAAGGATGCCCCGTTCGTCCTCGACTTCGTGAATGACCCCGACAACATCTACCGCGCGTTCAAGCCGTACTACGACCGGACGGAGCTGCTGGCCGCCTCCGATCCCTCCCAGCTGGAGGCACTGAAGCACGAGCTCGACCTCGCCCAGGTCTACTACTGGAGTGAGGTTGAAGCCTTCGCCCGCGTCTTCTACCTGCCCCCGGCGCAGCAGCGCCCTTCTGACCACGCGCGTTTGGAAGAACATCTGCAGCCCGCGCGCGACCGCTTCAAGGCGCTCGACCAAGCCGCACAGCAGGCGTTCCGCGATCGCCTCAGCGCGTTCGTGAAGGTATACGCATTCCTCAGCCAGATCATTCCGTACGGAGACAGCGACCTCGAGCGCCTCGCATCCTTCGGGCGCCTACTCTTGCCCTACCTGCAGCCAGAACGCGACGATTCGGCGATTCGGCTCAACGACGACGTCAACCTCGAGTACTACCGCCTGGAGCGGGTCTACTCGGGCGCGATCAACCTCAGCGAGGGTGAGGCGACCTACGTTGCGAGCCCGACCGATGTTGGCACCGGCCGGCCGGAGGAACTTCGGGCGCCGCTGTCAGAGATCATCGAACTGCTCAACGATCGCTTCGGAACACACTTCAGCGATGAAGACAGGCTCTTCTTCGAGCAGGTGAAGGAGCGCGCGGTTCGCAACGAGCAAGTTCGCCAGACCGCGCTCGCGAATCCCCTCGACAAGTTCAGCCTCGGCATCCGCAAGTTGGTCGAGACGCTGATGATCGAGCGGATGGGCGAGAACGACGCGCTCGTCACGCGGTACATGAGCGACCCCGACTTCCAGGAGACGGCATTTCCAATCCTGGCTCGTGAGATCTTCGAGGCTGTGGGCGCTACCGAGAAGGAGAACTAGGGCCCGGCGCCGGCGGTTCCCGCCGAGCTAGGCAGCCACCCGTGGTGTCTCAACGCTTCCCATGCAACTCGAATCTGACGACGCGAGAACTGGGCCTTGCGCTCGTTCCACGCGTACGTTCTGTCAGCGGCATCTTCCCAACCGTCGGCGCGTTCATGCACCCCAACCCAATGGACGGTGGCCAGTAGCTCAAGTCCGAACGGAGTCTCGAATCCGTCCACGAGCTCGGCCACACGATCGAACCGTGCAAGAGTCGTCTGATGGCTCGCGAGGAAGGCCTTGGCATCAGCAGATGCGCCAGGTACAAGCCCGATCTGCTTGTCGGGCGCATCACCGCCATCGGCGTAACCCGATGTGAAGTAGCCTTCGATCGCCGATAGAACCTGCCGGAGATTCTCGGCGTATGGACCGTACGGGGCTTTCACGTATCGCAGCCGCGTAGGTTCACCAGCTTCCTGGAGGAAGTACATCAGCTTGTGAACCTCAAGCAGGCTGATGGACGTGTCCATCAACCCGGCGAGGTATCGCTCGATCAGCCCCACCAGCGCAGCCCGCCCGCTGGTCATCGCTGGAACACGCTCCGCTCGTGCCATCGACTCCGGTGCCGGAGCGCCAGCAGGTTCGAAGACAACGGCGTGCACTTCCGGGAGTTGCCTCAGGGCCGACTCGATTCGTGGCCGAACATCGTTCCAGTCGAGCCCGCCAAGCCCGCACCCGAGTGGTGGAACCGCGATCGAGCGGATCTTCAGTCGTCGCACTTCGGCTACAAGAGCCTCGAGTCCGGACTCAATGTCGACGAGCTTGCTCTTCCCGCGCCAGTGACGCTTCGTGGGGAAGTTGATGATGTACTTCGGGTTATCCATCCTGCCGGTCGGGAACACGAGCATCCGCCCCGGCTGAACGTCACCTCTTCGACACGCAGTCTCGTACGCCTTGAAGTTCTCCGGATACTTCCGCTTGAACTGGAGGGCAATCCCACGTCCCATATAGCCGACGCAGTTAACCGTATTGACGAGGGCTTCCGCGTTGGCGGAGAGAATGTCGCCTGCTGCAAGTTCGATCATGCCCTCACCTCTTGATTCAGAAGTACCACTCTGGCCGAACCTCAACGATAGGGGCGCGTGCCGCACCCTCCAGCGCGACTCGAACGCGCTCGTGAATATCGTTCGACTTAACCCCGATGCGGCTGACAAGCTCCCATGGGAACGAACCGTGCAGGAGGAACTCGGCCTGCTTCCCCTCCTTGACCTGAGCCGAACGGAAGTCGTTATTCGCGACTGCCACCCAATCGATCTTGTTCAGCTCTCCCGGGTCGACGAAGAAGTCCGCGTAGTGGGCGCCCGCGTTCGATGTGCTGAACGCCCATCGCTGCTGGTGCTCCCGTGCCCAGGCAAGCACGTCTCCGAGATCTGCCTCGAGATGGACGATCGGGCCCTGTCCGCCTCGGTACGCTAGCTCGGCATGGTTCGCCGCGGAGATCACGTAGAGCATGACCGACCGTGGGCAGAAGTTGAACGGGACGTACTCCCCGACACAGGTTCCAGGGTGACACTCCACCGGTAGCCGGAGGCGACGTGCCTTGATGGTGCTCATCCCGATCGCGGCCGCTGGCCCGCCCCGTGCGACCATCGTGGAGTCCGGCAGAAGCACGCCGTCGCCGAGGATGCCGACGACGTTGTCCACGTGGGTGATGTGGTAGACCTTCGGCGCGGCTGGCGGCTGACTCACAGTCGTCTCCAACGCGAATAGCCCGACTATTCTAGCAGAACGAACGTTCTTGCGCACGGGCCTGCCGAGGTGCGCTCGCATCGTCCGCGCTACGGGCGCTCAGTTCCAGCGACTTGAAGCCGATACCGGTTCCCCCTGTATCACGAAAGCTACCGCATCAGGGGGAGGGAGAGAGAGAAGGGGAGCAGATCGACTTGGTCACCTCGGAACGGTGATGCCGATGTTTGTGCAGTGGTAGATGCGTGAGCATGTAATCTTCCTCGTTCTGAACTGCGCTCCTATTTCAGCTCTTCACGGTGCGAAAAGCGCGTTCATTGGGAGATCCAGACAGAGCCGTAAGCCTCACCTTGCCGAACGACCCTGTTTGCTCCGCAGGCCTTCTCGCCGACTCCGTCGATCGGTCACTGTTGACACGATCGACAGGATGGCTCGAAGCGACAAGCGAACCGAGTCGCCGGCCGCTACGCGTGCTGATCTGTTGGGCCTCAGCTAGCGGAATGCCTCCGCAAGGCCGGCGTCGTTGAACTGGTCGTAGCTGTGGACCTTCCCGTTCACGAGCTTCCAGATGTAGACCCAGGAGCTTGAACCGACGTTGCCGGTTTCGCGAACCCGAGATGCTCCTGACGAAGACGTCGCCGGTTGGTGGTTGAATTCCCCGCGAAGACAGTTCACATGCACCATAATGTGCGTTAGTGTCGGCTCGCACCGGCAGGACGAGTCGACATGCTCTCAGCACAGGCCACGCACTTCGCCGTGATCGTCGTGTCGCTCGTACTCAGCGTGGTACCGGTTGCGCTCCAAGCCGCTGAGATACCTGTGCCCTTTCCCCTGAACCGACTCGTCGACCAAGCTGCCTCCCCGACGAGAACCGCGAAGGCGGCCGCAACGACCGCACCCACAACGGCCGCAACTGTCCGTCCTCCAGCGCAACTCACAACGGGGGGCTACACCGGCACAGCGCCAGTTCGCGGCAGTATCGGGTTGCTTGTAACCAACCAACGCTCGGGGCCCGACGCCCTGGTCGTCGCGTTGAGCACGGGCGGCTGTGCCGCAGAAGCGCTGGCCGTGCTCGACGGTGGCACATGGCGCGTGTATGTGCCCCACGCCCCGGCGGCGATCAAGGCGCGACTGGGGTTCCCGGGCGAGATCAGTCCCACCGTGGCCTTCTTCGTGCGCTGCGCGGCCTGATGCACCGTCGGTTGGCGGTCGCCCTGACCATCTCTTTCGCCTCCTGTCTGTCGAGCGCGCACGCTCAGAACCCGCCGGCAGTGCTCTACGGACCGGGCGTGCCTGGCGATCGCGTCGAGGCGTCGATCGGTGGTCGCACGTGCGCGACGACGACCGTGGCCCCGGATGGCTACTGGTTGCTACTCGTGCCCGAGGGTGGAGCCTGCGGCGCGAAAGACGGTGACACCGTCTCGTTTCGGGTGAACGGCCAGTCCACGAGTCCCACCGCGATCTGGAAGGCCGGGGGTACTCCGGCTGACCAGTCGCGCGGCATCGTGCTCCTCGTCGCCTCTGGGCCCACGGTCGTGCCGACGGTCCCTCCGCTGTCGCCCGTCAACGTGCAGCCCGAAGTCGCCGCTCCGTCGGTGCCGAACCCTCCGCAGCCATCAGGCGCTGTGCGGGCGCCCACCGAGCCGGTGGCCGGGGTGCCTCCCGTGCCAGTCAGCGTCGCCGCACCCGTGCCCTGGCACGTTCCCTCGGCGATCGCGAACACGGGTGGCGAGGGCGTGGTCGAGCGGTATGGCTGCGCTGTCGAAGCGCGAAGGGCCGGTCGCGTGCTCGAGGGTGCGCCGGTCGTGATCACCTTCGTTGGGATCGGGCCGTGCGAGGGCTGGTTCGTGGTCGACGCGGAGGGCCACACAACGTGGCTCGATGGCCAGTTCCTCGTGCCGAGCTCAATCGCCGCAGCACGCAGCCAGCTCGAACCACAACCCAGGGCTGTTTCGACGCCGGCACCGATCACCGAGGTGCGGATCGTGAGCCGCCTCCGCTGGTACGAGCGGATGGCGCAGGACGTCGAGCCGGCGGGCGTGCTGCTTCTCGTCGGCGTGTTCCTGATCGGGGCGCTCTTGCTGTTGCCGAAGCGCAGCCCGTGGCCGTAGCTACTCGATGCGCGCGGCCTTCGCGAGGTTGTGACGAGCACAGAGCAGCTGAACGTTCTCGGCGCGCAACGACGTACCTCCTCGGGAATACGGCAGGACGTGATCGAAGTGGAGGTTGTCGGTCGCGCCGCAGAGCACGCACTTGCCCCTGTCGCGCTGGTACACGGTGATCTTCACCTCCGAGGGTATGACCCGGGTGTGCTCAAGGTCCGAGCGGAGCGCGGTCGAGACTCCGTCTTCGGCCTCCGGCGCTTCGGTGACCTCCAGGCGGAACTTGAACACCCGGCGGCCCCCTGAGGGTTCGGTCCACGCTTCGGTGAGCGCGAAGGTGCCGTTGAACACCCAGATCCCAGTGCGGAGCTTCTCGTAGACGCGCACCAGCTCGGCTTCGTCGCCGTCGTGGTGCATTCGCGCGGCGCGTTCGAAGAGCCCGTTTTGTGTACGTGTGCCCGTTGGGGTCGTGGCTTCCTGATCCAGCAGCTTCGGATCACGAAGTCCCGGCGCCCGCGGCACGTCATGTCCCTCGTAGATGATCGTGCGGCCCTCGTCCTCGATCCGATCTACGTAGGGTGCGTTCGCTCGTCGGCTCATGAGAATGACCGTGCGTCCCGACGGGAGGCGGAAGTTCATGCCTCGTTGGAGCGAAGCTTGCTCCTCAGCACACATCTCGAGGTACGAGATGATCTCACCCGGCTCGAACAACTGGACCTCCGCGACCGACCGGGAGACTCGAGTGTCCGGGCCAGCATAGGCTTGGAGCGGCCGGGTGCGTGATGGGCACCAGGCTCAAGGACGAGGCCCTCGATGTCTCCCAGAATCTCAAGACGTTTCCGGGTCCGGCCGGCGCAGGTTGTCGATCGATCCGGAAGCTCGTTCCGCGTCGTTGGTGCACATGCTGCCTCGAGGCAGGTCGTGGGATTCGTAGGCGGCGGTGGGGGTGCGTTCACAGAGGGCATCCACGCCAGCGGGTGGGCCGTGGCCGCCGCGGTGACGGGAGCTTTCACGGACGGTACTCCAGGTAGGCCGTGCCCACCTCGTTCCGGTGCTCTGTTCCTCGCGCCGCGACCAGCAGGCAATGCGTTTGCGCTGATGGGATGAACACAGCGGCTTCGCGCGAGTCGGGCAGAATGAAGGTGGTTGCGACGCTGCCGTGTTCGTCCGCCACCGCGGTGGCGTAAGTCGGGCTCACAGCTTCCGTGCCCGGCCGGAGGACATAGAACTGGACCTCGCTTCGGGGAGTGAAGCCTTCACCCGTCACCTGCAGCAGTGCTCCGGCGGACGCAACCGCCGGCGCGACTCGCACGAGTCTTCGATCCGAATCGGGTCTCTCAGTCTCGGCGCGAATCCCGTCGCAGAATTCGATCTCGGCCTCCGGAGTGGCGGTGCGTATAGTCGCTTGTTCCGCATGCAGGGTGGCTGTCGGGCTCTCCGGCAGGCTCAGTGCGGCTGGTCTGGCCGTGCACGCGAGCAGCAGGCAAGACACGGCAAAGGCGGTGGCGGAGAAGGAATGTCCCGGGGTTGGATCCACCGTTGCTTCCGTTCGGTTCCAGCTAGCGCAATCCTGAGGTGAATACGGCCGATTCGAGGAAGTCGTCGAAGACCTGTTCACCCTCCGAGTCGTAGCTTCTCAGATCGTTCATCTCCCCCTCAGGCTGATCTCGAGGTGGATATGAGGCCGGTCGGGAGCGCCGACGTCGCCCACATCGCGAGCCACTGCCCGCATAGATATCGTCGTTCATCTTCACTTGCACGTCCGTCTGATGTTTCAGCATGTGGCGTGCCGCATGGTTGGGGAGGTGGATGCTGCTGGTCGCTAGCTCGCCTCGAACAGTTCCTCGCCGAGGAAGCCGTGCGTCTCCACGCCGGGGAGCATCGCGAAGATCGCGCTGCCGACGTGGCTCGTGAACGCGTTCAGGTGGTCGGAGTGGGAGAGGTTCGACTGCATCGGCACGAACTGTCTTCGCGGGTCGCGCTGGTACGCGAGGAAGAACAGGCCCACGTCGAGGAGGCCGGTGCCGCGCTCGATGCCGTCGCTGAATGAGTAGCTGCGGCGCAGGAAGTGGATGCCCGCGGCATCCTGGTTCGCGAGCCGGACGTGCGCTCCGTCGGGTAACACACGCTCGACGCGCTCCAGGCCCTCGAAGCGCAACGAGAGGTCGATGGGGTCCTCCTCTCGCGTCACTCCGAGCGGCGCACCGACGCCTTGGTCCGGCCGACCGCGCGCTCCTGTTCCTCGAGGGGTGTGTTGTCCCACTGCTCGACGAAGATGCGGATGCGCCGGGCGACAAGGTATGAACCGCCGCGCATCCACGCGGGCTCGTCGCCGGGCTGCACCCACACGTTCGCCCGGGTGGTGCGGCTCAACTAGGACGCGCGTCGAGCACGGTGCGGCAGCGCTCGTGATCGCTTCGAGGCGTGCTCGGGGGTGCGAGTCAGTCGGTGCCTGGGGCCTCAGTGGCCCCCGTGCTGCCTCGACGGAGGGCGTCGAGGAGCGCCACGTGGCCCTGCCGCAGCGCGAGCAGGTCGTCGGTGTCGAGGCGCGCCAGTGCTTCCCCCAGCACTCGCCCCCTCGCCGACACCAGGTCCTCGATCCGGCGGCGTCCGGAGGGTGTGACGCTCACGAGCACCGCTCGGCGGTCCGCCGGATCGGCCTGCCGCTGAGCGAGTCCCAGCCCTTCGAGCCGGTCGAGGATGGCGGTCGCCGCGTTAGAGGAGACCCTGAGGACGCTGGCGAACTCCCCCACTCGGGTGGTGGCCCGGTTCAGCGTGACCAGGGCGCGAACCTGCGCCATCGTGAGGTCGTCCCATGCGGATGGGTCGATCTCGGCCGCAGCGGCGCCCACGGCAGCCATCATCTCCTGGACATCGCGTACGAGATCGCTGGTTTCCGCCACGTCGCCTCCCGCGCGCCGGCCCGCTGAATCAACCGTTCATCCCCGGCTAATCAATCACTAATGACCTCGAATATCCATCTTCACTATGATATTCGAACGGAGGCTACAGTGATTGAGCTCGACCACGTCAGCAAGGTCTACCGCGCTGGCCGCGATGAGCTGCGCGCCCTCGACGATGTCAGCCTGACCATCACCGAGGGCGAGTTCGTGGCGATCATGGGGCCGTCCGGGTCCGGCAAGAGCACGCTCATGAACATCCTGGGCTGTCTCGACCGGCCGACCGAGGGCGAGTACCGCCTCGGTGGGGTCACCGTGGGCGATCTGACGAACACGGCGCGGGCGCACATTCGCCGCGACGTGTTCGGGTTCATCTTCCAGTCCTACAACCTCATTCCTCGGATGTCCGTGGTGCGGCAGGTCGAGCTGCCGCTCGCCTACCAGCGCGCGGCGCATCGGCGGCAGCGAGCGTTGGTCGCGCTCGACACGGTTGGTCTGGCCGACCGCGCCGACGACCGGCCCACCGAGTTGTCCGGGGGACAACGGCAGCGCGTCGCCATCGCGCGGACGCTGGTGACGAACCCACGCGTCATCTTCGCCGACGAGCCGACCGGGGCGCTGGACACGAAGACCGGCGACGACGTCATGAAGCTGATCGGGAGCCTGGTCTCCGAGCGCGGGATCACGGTGGTGCTGGTGACGCACGAGATCGAGGTGGCGGCTCACGCGAGGCGTCTCATCCGGATGCGCGACGGGCGCATCATCGCGGACGTGCCGATGGCGGATGCGCTCGCGACGCCGGGTGAGAGCGTGCTGTTGCCGGTGTCCGAGTGATCGCGGTGCCCCCTCGCGAGGGCCGCCGCCGGGGAGTGCTCACACCCGCTTGGCCTGACCGGCACACCGGGGGCCCGAGCTGAACGAGCGGACACACTGCTGCCGTCCGTGCGCGGGACGGCGCTCTCTCACCCGAGGACTGCGCTGAGGGTTGAGGTCGGGGGAAGCATGGCTACAGAACTCAAGCCTCGGGAGATCGAGGCGATCGCACGCAAGGCCGGCAAGCGCCCACCGTGGCTGTGGGCTGCAGGGGCCGGCCTCGTGGCCCTCGTGGTGATGGGGCTGGCCTGGGCCTTCCTCGGGGAGGCCGAGACGCCGACGGCCGTGCGCACGGTCGCGGTCAAGGTCGGGCCGATCTCGTCGGTGATCGAGCTCTCGGGTCAGTCGGCCGCACGACGCGAATCGAATCTGAGCTTCAACGCGTCCGGGAGCACGACGGTCTCGGGCATCGTCACGGACGTACTGGTCGAGGTTGGCGACCAGGTGAAGGCCGGCCAGGTGCTTGCGACGCTCGACCAGCGTGGGGCGTCGCGCTCCCTGCAGCAGGCGTCGGCGCGGCTCGAGTCCGAGCGTCTCAGGCTCGCCCAGCAGGAAGCCGCTGCACCGAGCGAGCTTGCGTCGGCGCAACAGGCGGTGGCGAGTGCCCAGGCCCAGCTGCGTCGCTCGGAGAACGAATACGTGCAACTGCAGTCGCCCACGACTCAGGCGCAGGAGAACGCGCAGGCGCGCCAGCAACTGACGGATGCACAGGTCAACCTCGACGACGCCCAGGAGGAGCTCGACGCGATCCTCGGGCGGTCAGCCGCGAGGCAGCAGGTCGACGAGCTCACGGCGCGCATGTCCGAGCTCAACAGCGCCCGCCTGGCTGCGGAGTCCGCCCTGGCGGCGAGGTATGCGGATCCGCTCGCGTCGACGTTTGAGCGCGCGGTGATCGATGACCTGAGTCGCGCCATCCAGGCTGCCTGTCGACCCCTCGGCGACCGCGATGTCTGCCTGTCCCTGGCATCCTCGAGCTCGGACCTGGGAGCGCTGGCTGCCGCGTTCGCGCAGTCTGGCCTCAGGAACGCCGACTCGGTCGTGTCCGCCATGGCCCGTGCCGAGGCGCAGTTCCCCGCGGGTGTGGAGGACGAGGTGCGCAGCTCGCTCTTCGTGATCGCGCGCGCGCACGCGTCGGTGGATGCGCTCAATGCGCGGATCAACGGCATCGTGCAGTCCTTCACCGAGGCCGGCGTCCCCTCCAGCGGCGACATCTCCGACGCCGTCAAGAAGCGTGACTCGGCGATGGAGAGCGTCGCGGCCGCGCAGGCCAACCTCAATCGCCTCAATGCCGGGGCGACCGCGAGCCAGGTGCGCGCCTCGCAGGCCGACGTGGCTGCCGCGCAGGAAGCGTTGAACTCCGCACAGATCGCGCGCGCCTCCAAGGGAGATCAGCAGACGGCGACCCTTGATCTGCAGCGGCGACAGGTGGAGCTCGCCGAGGTGTCCGAGCAACTGGCTCGCGATGCCCTCGAGGACACGGTCCTGAAGGCGCCTTTCGATGGCACCGTGGGCTCGGTCTCGATCAGCACGGGCGACCTGGCGTCGCCGACGCAGACGGCGATCGTCCTGACGGACAGTTCGCGGATGTTCGTCAACCTCGTCGTCACCGAGGTCGATCTGCCGAACCTCCGCGCGGGCCAGTTCGGCGTGGTGACCTTCGACGCGCTGCCGGGCTCGACCTTCGTCATGCGCGTGACCGGCGTCGGGAACGTCGGTTCGACGTCGCAGGGGGTGGTGACGTACCAGGCGCGCGGGGAGCTGCTGCACGGTGCGGCGGTCGACCAGTACCGCTCCGACACGATCGCGCTGCTGCAGGACCGTGGCGTGCTCGCCGCGGACGCCGGCCCCGCCGACATCGAGGCGGCGCTCAATCGACTCCGCACCGGCACGTTGCCAGCGCCCGACATGAACGCGAACGTCGTCATCCTCCACGAGGTCGTGCCCAACTCGTTCCTGCTCCCGCTCACGGCGATCCGCGAGCAGGGCAGCGAGAGCTACGTGATGGTGCTCGGCGCCGACGGTCAGCAGGCGCGACGCGTCGTGACGACGGGTGTCAGCGATGGCACCAACATCGCGATCCTCTCCGGACTCAGCGAGGGAGAGGCGGTGGTGCTGGGCGCATCGACGACCAGCGCTACCGCCGTGGCTGACACCAAGGGGCCGCTGCCGGGGCCGTAAGGGGGACGTCGTTGAACCTCCGAGACTCGACGGTCGCCGGCCTCGAGGCGCTCTGGGCGAACAGGCTGCGCAGTTCGCTCACGATGCTGGGCATGGTGATCGGTGTCGCGTCGGTCGTCCTGCTCGTGGCCGTGGGGCAGGGCGCCGTGTCCGGCATCGAGGAGCAGATCCAGAGCCTGGGCACGAACACGCTCTTCATCACGCCGGGAGCGTCTCAGCAGGGCGGCGGTCCCTCGGGAGGTGCAGGCTCCGCCCAGTCGCTGACGCTTGCGGATTCCGAGGCTCTCGGGTCGGCGGCCCTCGATGGTGTCAGTGGCGTCGCGCCCACGCTCAGCACCAGCGCCCAGCTCGTGGGCAACCGCTCGAATACGCGCGTGCAGGTCGTCGGCACGACCGCGAACTACGCGGCAGTGCGATCGCTGTCCGTCGCGAGTGGCACGTTCCTCTCGGGGCGGGACGTGACGCGCGGCGCCCTGTCCGTCGTGCTCGGCTCCGAAGTGGCTGAGGAGGCATTCCCGTCGGGGAACGCCCTCGGCAGCAAGGTTCGGCTCACGTTTGCCGGGGAGGCAAGCTTCCCGTTCACCGTCGTCGGCGTGCTCGAACAGCAGGGCGGCCTCGGTGGCTCGGACAACTCGGTCTACCTCCCGGTGACGGCGCTGCAGTCGCGCGTGAGTGGCCTCAGTCGCAACGCGGCGGGGCAGGTCTTCGTGAGCCAGATCAGCGTGCTCGCGAGCCAGGAGGTGCCGGAGTCCGATGTCAAGGCGGCCGTCACGGACTTCCTCATGCGCCGGCATCGAGTCGACACGCCCGACTTCTCGGTGCTGTCGCAGGATGACCTGCTCGCGACAGTGCGCACGATCAGCACCGTGCTGACGCTCCTCCTCGCGAGCATCGCCGGGATCTCTCTGCTCGTCGGGGGCATCGGCGTGATGAAC
This sequence comes from Dehalococcoidia bacterium, assembly GCA_020845735.1. Taxonomy (GTDB): domain Bacteria; phylum Chloroflexota; class Dehalococcoidia; order UBA2979; family UBA2979; genus RBC038. Next base: position 25,865 of record JADLFF010000014.1, on the reverse strand, counting down.
ATCATGCTCGTGAGTGTCACGGAGCGCACCCGCGAGATCGGCATCCGGCTCGCGATTGGCGCCACGAGCGCGGACATTCTCCAGCAGTTCATTGCCGAGGCGCTGTTCGTGACGTTGATCGGCGGCAGCGTGGGCATCGCCCTCGGCGCCCTCCCGGCGCTGCTGCTCAACGGGCTGCCGGTGGGCGGCGGCACGCTGACGACGTCGGTGCAGGGATGGAGCATCGCGCTCGCGCTCCTCGTCTCCGGCGGGATCGGTCTCGCGAGCGGGATCTACCCCGCCTGGCGTGCGAGCCGTCTGGACCCCATCGAGGCGTTGCGCGCCGAGTAGCGCGCGCCCTCGGTCCGCGGATGCCCCGACCTCGGAGGGTGCGTTCCGGAGGTGATCGCGCGCCGTGTGGTGGCGTGCACGCCTCAGCTGTGCCGTGTCGCCTCGGCGCCACATCCGCCGAGATTGCGGCCGGCGTGGCTTGACTCCGACCCCGTCCTGGGCGAAAGTCTATTAACTCGATAGGGATAGTCAGGTCACTCGGAAAGCGAGTCACATGGCGTCCTGCGTTCGAGCTTGCGCGCGTGGACGTGTCACTGACCGGGGATGTTGACCTCGATGCCGGACCACAACCAGGCAGTCGATCCGCAGGAGCAGCACGTGCTGCGCGAGGTGCTCCGCGCCATGCGCAGCGTGCGCTTCGGCTACGTGCAGATCACGATGCAGGACGCGAAGGCGGTCCAGATCGAGACGCTGGAGAAACGCCGCCTTGAACGCTGATGCGCGCTTCGCCGGCCAGGCTGACCAGACCTCTGGAGGCCCCCCGTCCACCGCGACGAGGGGCCTCTTCGTTTCTCGTGTCGACGCGCGGGTGCGGCCTGGCTGTACGCGGCCCTCGCGATGCGAGGGCCAGCATCCCGCCCTGTAATCCCACGCCGACCGACCTCGGAGGAGCACCGTGTCCCCTCGATTCGCCCAGTCCGTTCTCATCGTGTCCGTGGCACTCGTTGCCGCCCTGCTCGTCAGCTGCGCGGGGACCAGCAACGCGGGGACGGTCGCCTCCCCCGGAGTGAGCGCCACCGCCTCGCCGGTCACGCTGCGGCTGGGTTACTTCCCGAACATCACGCACGCTCAGCCGCTCGTCGGCCTCGCGCGCGGCACGTTCGCCGAGGAGCTCGGCGACTCCGTCAAACTCGAGACCAAAACGTTCAACGCCGGCCCCGCGGTCATCGAGGCGCTGTTCGCCGGCGCCATCGACGCGAGCTACATCGGGCCCAACCCGGCGATCAACGGCTACGTCCAGTCAGGTGGCAAGGAGCTACGCATCATCGCCGGGGCCACCTCGGGTGGCGCCCTGCTCGTCGTGAGGAGCGATGCCGGCATTTCCACGCCCGCCGACTTCGCGGGTAAGAAGGTGGCCTCCCCGCAGCTCGGCAACACGCAGGACGTTGCCCTCCGTGCGTGGCTCCAGGCGAACGGCCTCAAGGACCGCGAGCACGGCGGCAACGTGCAGGTGATCCCGACGGCGAACGCCGACGCCCTCGCGCTGTTCCAGAAGGGCGAGCTGCACGCGGCCTGGGTGCCCGAGCCCTGGGCGACGCGCCTCGTGCAGGAGGCCAACGGGCGCGTCTTCCTCGACGAGCGCGACCTCTGGCCCAATGGCGACTTCGTCACGACGCACCTGATCGTCCGCACCACGTTCCTCGAGCAGCACCCGCAGGTCGTCGAGCGGCTCCTGCGCGCGCACGTACGCACGACCGTCTGGATCAACGAACAGCCCGACGAGGCCAAGCGCCTGGTGAACGAGGGCATTCGCAAGATCACGACGGCAGCGCTCGCCGATGCTGCCATCAACGCGGCCTGGCGCAGCCAGAAGGTCACGTACGACCCGATTGCGAGCAGCCTGCGCAAGTCCGCAGAGGACGCCTTCGCCCTCGGTTACCTGGGCGAGCGGAAGCCCGACCTCACCGGCATCTACGCACTCGATCCGCTCAATCGAGTGCTCTCCGAGCTCAATCTGAAGCCCGTGCAGCAGTAGGAGGCGACCGGTGACAACGGTGACGACGATGACAGCGCGCGCCCAACCCTCAGTTCCCACGGCGCCTCGAGGTGGGGAGCGGTCGCCGCTCCTCTCCCTCCGAGGCGTGTCCAGACGATTCCGCACGCGCCGCCAGGAGACGCTTGCCCTCGACGCGGTGTCGCTGGATGTCCAGGCGCACGAGTTCGTGTGCATCGTGGGGCCGTCCGGCTGTGGGAAGTCGACCCTCCTCGGCGTTGCCGCCGGCATCGACACCGCCTTCGACGGCGAGGCGCTGTTCGAGGGGCAGCCGATCCGCGGGATGGCACGCGAGCGCGCGGTGGTCTTCCAGGAGCCTGCGCTCTTCCCGTGGCTGAACGTCCGCGCGAACGTCGAGTTCGGGCTCAAGCTGCGTGGCCTCTCGAGTGCAGCGCGCCGAGCCGCCTCCGACGCCCAGCTGGCGCTCGTTGGCCTCGAACGTTTCGACCGTGCCTACGTCCATGAGCTGTCGGGAGGGATGAAGCAGCGTGTTCAGCTCGCGCGGGCGCTTGCTGCGGAGCCGCATGTCCTGCTCATGGACGAGCCGTTCGCGGCGCTCGACGCACAGACGCGGGATGAGCTGCAGCTCGAGCTGCAGTCCGTCTGGGAGCGCATCGGCACGACGGTCCTCTTCGTCACGCACAACGTGCGCGAGGCCGCCATCCTCGGCGACCGGGTGGTCGTCATGTCGCCGAGTCCCGGGCGCATCAAGTCGGTGCTGCCGGTCGACCTGCCACGGCCGCGATTGCCCGACGACTACCGTGTGGCCGATCTCGCCGCGCAGATCAGAGCCGAGCTGGCCTCGGATGGTGAGCGCGAGCCACGCTATGCCATCTAAGGCGCTGCGCGTCGGTGCGTTCTACCTCGTCGTCATCGGGCTGTGGGCGCTCGTCGCGCGCGCCGAGGTCTGGTCGCCCTTCCTCTTCCCGGCGCCGCAGGGGGTGTGGCGTGCGCTGGTGCGCAACGTGGAGAGCGGATTGCTCCTCGAGGCGTTGCAGTTCAGCATGCTGCGGCTCGTCGTGGGCTACGGGATCTCGATCGCGATCGGCCTGGCGCTGGGCTTCGTCATCGCCTCGTGGCGCTACGCCGATGAGACGCTCGGCGGGGTCGTCCTCGGGCTGCAGTCCCTGCCGAGCATCACCTGGCTGCCGATGGCGGTGCTCTGGTTCGGCCTGAGCGAGCGCGCGATCATCTTCGTGGTGCTGATGGGCTCGACGTTCTCGGTGGCGATCTCTGCACGCGCGGGGATCCGAGCACTTCCGCCACTCCTCGTGCGCGCCGCCGGCACGCTGGGCGCCACGCGCTGGCAGCTCTACCGATACGTCGTGCTGCCGGGGATGATCCCGGCGATGGTGCAGGGGATGAAGCAGGGGTGGTCGTTCGCCTGGCGGTCGCTCATGGCGGGCGAGCTGCTCTTCGTGAGCCTGGGGCTGGGCCATCTCCTCAACGTGGGGCGCGACCTCAACGACATCAACATGGTGTTCGCGATCATGCTCGTCATCGTCGCGGTGGGTGTGGCGGTCGACCGGCTGATCTTCGGCCGCGCCGAGGCGTGGGTGCGCGAACGCTGGGGCTACGCGGCGGGCTGACGCGAAGCCGCAGGCTGATGCTATGCCGCAGCCTGACGCGACGCCGCAGGCTGACGCCCCGGACGCGCTAGGGGAGGCGCGTGTACGCACCGCCGAGGAGATCCGCGAGGCGACGCGCTCGTCCGGCAGCCCCGTGGGCGACCTCGGTGTCCACGACCAGTGTCTGATCGGCCGCGGCGCGGAGGGCGGCCGACGCCGCGCGCAGGTCGCTCCTCGTGCGGCCGTCCGTGACGATCACGGCCAGTCGAGCGCGATTCGACGCGCGGCGCCCGCGTACTCCGAGCACGCGCGCCGTCTCGATGAGTGCGGCGGGGAGCGGCGTTCCTCCACCCGCGGGCAGCTCCTCGATGGCGCGGCGCGTGGCCGTGACCTGCCGGCCCGGCGCCACGAGCAACGCCGCCCCACGGCCTCCGAAGGCGAGCAGTCCCACCTCGTCGCGGGCGGCGTACAGCTCGTCGACCGCTCGGAGCACGGCCCCCTTGGTGCGCGCCATCCGCTCGGCCGCGGCCATCGACCCGCTCGTGTCAACGGCGAACAGGACGAGCCTGCGCGGCGATGCTGCCCGACGCCGCTGCTGGATCGCGTGCGCACTGCGATGCCCGCCGCGCCAGCGCAAGAGCGTCGGCACCATGGCGATGTCGCCGGAGCGTCCGTCCCAGGGCATCGCGCCCACCGCTCGCCCTCGGGCAGCCGAGGCGCGGGAGCGGCCGCGGCCTCGCGCGAGGTCCCCGCGGCCGGGAGGCCGCGGCAGGATCGGCGTGGAGGCGCGCTCCACGGGCGCGGTGATCGAGGGGGCGCGCGTGGGGCCCTCGTCTCCCCTCGGGTGCGAGTCCTCCGGGCGGTCGCCGTCGCGTGGAGCGGAGGCGTTCACGGGCTGTCCGCCGGGGTCATCGCGGTCGCTCTGCTCCTCGGACGGTGGCGGGCTCGCGGCTCGGGCGCGCGCGTCGCCGAGGAGCTCGTCCAGCGAGGGCGGCGCGGGGCGGTCATGCCGAGGTGCACGCTGGCGATGCGCCAGCACGAGCGGCGCGACGGCGAGCACGTCCTCCTCGAGGACGGCGCTGCGATTGGCGAGGGCCGCGCGCGCGCTCGCGGCGCGATGCATCGTGATGTCCGCGCGGAGGCCGTCGACCTCGGCGCGGGCACAGAGGTCGACGATGAAGCGCAGCACCAGGTGGTCAACCGTCACAGAGGTAAGCGAGGCTCGCGCGCGCACGAGGGATGCGCGCAGGCTGTCCTCCTCGGACTCGAAGCGCCGCGCGAACGCCTCGGGCGCCCGGTCGAACTCGACGCGCCGTCGCACGACCTCGGCACGTGTCTCGGCGTCCGTGGGCGTCGAGACGTCGACGACCAGTCCGAAGCGGTCGAGGAGCTGGGGGCGCAGGTCGCCCTCCTCGGGGTTCATGGTCCCGATGAGGAGGAAGCGCGCGGGGTGCGTCGTCGAGACTCCGTCGCGCTCGACGACGTTCACGCCTGACGCCGCAACGTCGAGGAGCATGTCGACGAGGTGGTCGGGCAGCAGGTTCACCTCGTCGACGTAGAGCACACCTCGGTGCGCGCCGCCGATCAGGCCTGCCTCGAAGCGGAGGTCACCCCTGGCGAGGACGCTGACGAGGTTGAGCGAGCCCGCGAGCCGGTCCTCGGTTGCGCCGAGGGGCACATCAACCACGCGAGGCAGGCGCGTCCCGACGGCGCCGGCGCTCGCGCACACCGAGCAGGGGCCGTCCGCAGGATCGCAGCTCACCGCGCAGCCCTCGCGCGCCTGGATCGGCGGCAGGAGCCCGGCGATGGCGCGCACGATGGTGCTCTTGGCCGTTCCGCGGTCACCTCGGATGAGCACGCCGCCGATCCGGGGTTCCACGAGCGTGAGCAGCAGGGCCTGCTTCAGCTCCTCGTTGCCCACGATCGCCGAGAACGGGAACGCCGGCGGTCGCGGCACGCCACTCATCGGGCGGGGCCGTCCTCGAGCTGCTCCTCGATGGCCAGCAGGCGGTCCTCGAGGGCGTCGCGCATCCCGGGTTCAGGCGACTCCCACATCCCGCGGTCGATCGCCTCGAGGAGGCGCGCGGCGATGTCGGTGGCGGCCCACGGGTTGCTGCGCGCGAAGAACGCCTGCATCTCCTCGTCAAGCGCGTAGGCGCGAGCCACCTCGGCGTACATCCAGTCGTCGACGACCTGCGCCGTCGCGTCGTAGCCGAAGAGGTAGTCCACGGTGGCGGCTACCTCGAGGGCGCCCTTGTAGCCGTGGCGCCGGATGCTCTCGAGCCATCGCGGGTTCATCACGCGAGTGCGGAAGACGCGCAGTACCTCCTCCTGCAGGTCGCGCACGCGCGGGCGCTCGGGATCCTGCGAGTCGCCGAAGTAGCGTCGCGGGTTCGACCCGGTGAGCGAACGAATCGTGGCGATCATGCCGCCGTGAAACTGCAGGTAGTCGTCCGAGTCGAAGACGTCGTGCTCGCGGTTGTCCTGGTTCTTCACGGCGACCTCGACAGATGCGAGGGCACTTCGGAAGTGGGAGCGCGCATCGACGCCAAAGGCCTCGCGGGCGTAGGCGTATCCGCCCCAGTTGACGTAGGTCTCGGCGAAGTCGGCGTCCGAGCGCCACTGCCGCTCGTCGATGAGCTGGAGGATGCCCGCGCCATAGCTCCCGGGCGGGCTGCCGAACACGCGGAACCCCGCCTCGTTCCAGGCCTCGGTGGGCGCGCGGCCAGCCTCGACGAGCCGCTGCTGGTCGCGCAGACGGTTGCGCCGCACGAAGTTCGCGCCGGCGGGCTCATCGAGGTCGCTGACGAGCTCGACCGCCTCATCGAGGAGCGCGATGGCGTGGGGGAAGGCGTCGCGAAAGAACCCCGAGATGCGCGAGATGACGTCGATGCGGGGTCGACCCAGCTCGGCGAGGGAGATCACCTCGAGGCCGACGACCCGCCGGCTCTCCGCCTGCCATCGAGGCCTGACGCCCATCAGTGCGAGGACCTGGGCCACATCGTCGCCCTGCGTTCTCATTGCGCTCGTACCCCAGATCGAGAGGCCCACGGTCTCCGGGTAGCGACCGGTCTCGCGCAGGTGGCGCTCGATCAGGCCGTCCGCGAGCAGTTGCCCCGTCCGCCACGCCGTCGAACTCGGCACGACCCGCGGGTCGATCGAGTAGAAGTTGCGGCCCGTCGGCAGCACGTGCGCCATCCCTCGAGTGGGCGCGCCACTTGGTCCCGGCGGCACGAATCGTCCGTCGAGCGCCGCGACGATGTGGTCGAGCTCCTCCCCAGTGCGCCGCAGTCCCGGCACGACCGCGTCGACGATGAACGCGAGCGTCTCCTCGAGGGGTGCGAGGCTTCCTGCGCACTCGCTTCCGAGGACATCCCTGAGCACGGCGGTGATCGAGCCGGGTTCGAAGTCGTGTGCGGCCAGCCCTCGCAGGAGCGTCTGTCCCAGCTCGTCGAGGGCGTCCAGCGCATCGGCCGACGCGTTGATCGGCCGGGCAGCGAGGCGCGCGAGCGCCTCGGGCGGTGAGAGGCGGCGGCCCCCGTCGCTGAGCAGTGCATCGAGGTCGAGCCCGAACGCCGTGGCCAGGCCCTGGCGCAGCGAGGGCACGGAGCCATTGGGCAGCCGCGTCAGCATCGCGAGCATCTCGAGGAGCGCGTCGCCCTCGGGGACGCGCCCGAGCGTGTGGAGTCCGTCGCGGATGGGCGCGCTACCGAGCTCGTGCGTGTAGGTGTGGATCGCCTCGACGAGATGGCGGAAGTCCGAGGCCGTCAGGTCGGACAGCGAGTACGGCACGCCATCCTCGTGCGTCGCGGGGTCCCACACGTGGATGTGGTTGGCCGTGGCGCCATCCGCGTTGAGGAGCATCGACAGGTCCGCGTCGAGGTGGGCCGCCTTGAGCACGTCCCAGATCTCGACCTGCAGGAACGGCAGCTTGGCGGGGTCGGTCCGCTCGAGGAGGTAGTACTCGTCGACGAGGCGGTCGATCTGCTCGAGCGGTCCGTAGGTGCCCGCTCGCACCATCGGCGGGGGCAGGTGATCGACGATGACCGCGTGCGCACGGCGCTTCGCCGCGGCGCCTTCACCGGGGTCATCCACTATGAACGGATACACCAGCGGCAGGTCGCCGAGGAGCAGGTCGGGGAAGCAGTCCTCGGCGAGGCCGACGCCCTTGCCGGGCAACCACTCGAGGGAGCCGTGCTTGCCGAGGTGCACGATGGCATCGGCGTCCCATCCGCCCTCGGCTTCCGGCCGGCCGAGCCACTGGTAGAGCGCGACGTACGGGTGGGGCGGCGGGAGGTCGGCGCGATGCATGATCGCGGTCTTGTCCATCCCATAGCCGCGCGGCGGCTGCACGGCGACGAAGACGTTGCCGAACTCCAGACCTGCGAGTGCGAGCTCGCCCGCGTCATTGACGTAGTAGCGGCCGGGCGCCGACGCCCACTGCGCCTCGATCTGCGCGCGTCGCGCCGCGGGGACGGAATCGAGCCAGCTGCGGTACGCCTCGGCTGGTACGCGCGCGGCCGCGTGCCGCAGCTGGTCCGCGGTCAGCAGGTCGCGGTCGTAGTGGCCGCGCTCGATGAGGTCGAGCATGAGCGCGTCGGCGTCGGTGGGCAGCTCCTCGACGTGGTAGCCCTCGGCCTGGAGGCGCCGGAGCAGCGCGAGGAGCGAGGCGGGCGAGTCGAGGCCGACCGCGTTCGCGATCCGTGAGGCCCTGGCGTTGTGGTTCGTCAGCACGATCGCGATCCGCTTCGCGCCTCGAGCGGTGCGGCGCAGCCTCGCGAGGCGCATCGCGATCCCGATCACGCGCTCGATGCGATCGGGGAGCGGCGCGTGGTGCACCACCTGCCCGACGAGCTGGTGCCCGCGCCTCGGACGTGCCGACACCGGCTGCTTGAACGCGATCGGCACGGTGATGATGCGACCGTCCAGCTCGGGGAGCGCGACGTGCATCGCCACGTCGAGGGGCGTGAGGCCCGCCTCGGAGGCGCGCCACCGCTCGACACTCGTCGACGCGGCCATGACCTGGAGCTGCGGCACGTCCAACGCCTCGAGGGGCGCGACGGACCAGCCGCTGCCTGCCCCACCCTGCGCACTGCCCATCGCGAAGGCCATCGCGTTGATGACCACGTCCACGCGAGGCTCGCCGTCGGCGCCGATGAAGAACTGGAACGCCTCGGGTGACCCGGTTGCCGCGAGGGCCTCGTCCTTGAGCGAGTACGCGTAGACGGGGAGGACGTTCGCGCCCGTGTCCTCACCGGCCGCGACGAGCGCATCGATGAACGCGGTGTTCCCCGTGAGGAGGTACGAGCGGTAGAAGAGGACCCCCAGTGTCGGCCTCATGCGGTCCGCCGCGGCGAGCCACTCCTCGATCGTGTGGTTCGGCGCACTCGGGTGGTACACGCCGACCCGTGGCTGCTCGAGCGGCGGCTGGTACCCGTAGCCCGTCGTCAGGAGGTGGTCCGCGAGGAAGTAGAGGGCCTGCAGGTAGTTGTCGACGCCGCTGTACTGCAGGTACGCCTTGAACTCGTGCGTGATCGGCACACCCACGTTCGAGTACGCCGTGAGCTCCGGGTCGAGGTCGTCCGTGCCGGGGATGGCGACGAGCCACTGGTCGTGCCGCTCGACGAGGCGCACGAGGTGATCGAAGCCCGGGAGGCTCGTGCGTCCGCCGTGGAGCCGCACGACCACGACGTCGGCATCCGGCACGACGTGATCGAAGAACGCGGCCGCGTCTGCCTCGGAGGTGAGGTGGTTCACGGTATGCGCGCGCACCGGCGGGAAGTCCTCGGCGAGGAGGGCCGTTGCGCGCGAGAGCGCGAGGAGGTCCGTGTCCGCCTGGGTGAGGAAGAGGAAGCCACCCTCGCGCGTGCGCGACACCTCGACGGGTGTGGTCGTGTCGTGCTGCGAGCCGCCCTCCCACGAGAAGGCGTTGAACGCGTACTCGGCGAGCTCCGGCGGTGGCGGGAGGTAGCCGCCCGCCTCGACCTGGCGCTCGATGTAGCCCCAGAGGGCCATGACCTGCCACTCGGCGTTCATCGAGTGGAAGAACGTCGTGCGTCCGTCGAGGAGCAGCATCGTGACGTTGGCGAGCGGGCACGGACCGAGGCACCCCGACTCGTTGAGGTGCACGCGATTCCGCATCTTGCGGCGTTCCCACTCGGCGTGGTGCAGCTCCTTGCGCGAGGGGGCGGCGCCGAAGGTGGTGTCTCCGCAGCAGCAGCCGTTGACGCAGACAAAGAGCTGCCCGAGGTGCCTTGCGACGTTGACGAGCTTCCCGTCGGACCGGGTGACGATGTTGCGCGTGGGGCGCTGGCGCTGAGGTGCTGGCGACGTGGCCAGCTCGTCCAGCGGAATGAAGTTCACCGCGACGGCGCGTGCGGGCGCCCGGTTAGCGCCGCGAAGACGAGCCCGGTCCCGAGCCAGAGGAAGAGCTGCGTGCCCATCGAGGCGATCCGGAACTCCCAGAGGGTGTTCGCCGGGAAGGCGTCGGGCACCTCGGAGAAGGTCGGCAGTCCCCACCCGACCACGGCCATCGCGAGGACAAAGACCGCGGCTGCGACGAGCGACGCGTTCCAGGCGCCGCTGCCGGCAGCGAGGCGGCGTTGCAGCAGCACTGCGGCCGTCATCACGAGGACCGAACAGACGAACATGCCGACGTAGGCAACCGTGCGTGCCTCGATGGTCTCCGGGTGTCCCACGGCAGGCGGGTTGGCGGGGTACTTCAGGAAGGGCACGAGGTAGGCGGACGTGAAGGCGAGGACGGCGACGACGAGCGCCGTCACTCGGTCACTCCCCAGCCCAAGGCGTCCCCGCGCCAGCGCGAACAGGATCGCGAAGACGCCGCCGAGGGCGACGCCCAGCACTCCGAGGCCCACCGCCAGCCCGAACGTGCGCTGCACGCCTCGGGAGACGGGTGCTGCTGCCTCGGCCGCATCGGCGCCCGCCGACTCGTCATGCTCGTGCGAGGAGGCGGCGGAGGCCTCCTCGACGGCGATGGCCTGCTCGATCGCGGGCTCACCGAAGGCTGTGGCAAAGCAGAACGCGAGGACGGCCGCCAGCACGCCGGCGAGCATCCCGCGCATCACGAGCGAACCCATGTGCGGCTCCGTCTACGGACGCAGGTGTCGATGAGGAACGAGCGGAATCAGTGGCAGGGCAGACCCGCGAGGTGCCTCGCGTCGTGCACGAACTCATGCACGACGTTGGAGTTCACGACGGTCCACGCGCCTTCCTCGAAACCGACGAGGTACATCGCGACGAAGGCGATGGCGAAGGCGAAGATCGCCCACGGCAGGATCTCGCGCAGTGGAATCGCGGATGCAGGGGCGGGGAGAGAGATGGCTGAGGCCTGGACCACACGGCCCTCCTTTGGGATGACGCGTCCCGTTGACGGATCTCGGGGGTCTGACTTGCGCCGCTCAGGCGCTCACAGTGGCGCGACCGCGTCGGATTCTCACCGACTTCCACTCGAGATCGCTGGCACGGTATAGCGCCGCCGAGGCGCACGTCAACTTGCGTCGAACGGCCGTCCTCGGGTCACCCGGCACCGCCTCGAGGGTGCTGGCGGGCTCCCGAGGCCGCATCGGTGGCTGCGTGCGCCCACCCGCGCGCCGCACGACGCGCTCGCGGCCGGCAGATGAGGACTTGCCGTCGCAACTCGGAACCATATACTCGCGCCATGAGTACTGCACGGGCGGTTATCTATGAGCTGGACGATGACGGCGCGGATGTCCTGACGCCCGCGCAGTACGCGATCCTCGGCCTGCTGGAACACACGCCGGCACACGGGTACCAGTTGCAGCGGTCGTTCGCGCCGGACGGCGACCTCACCGGGGTCCTGCCGCTCGAGCAGGCGAGCCTCTACGGCGCGCTGAAGGAGCTCGCGAACCAGGGACTGATCCAGGGTGTCGAGGCCCGCGAGGGGCTCCGCCCGCCGAAGACCGTGTACCAGCTGACGCCTGACGGCCGCCGACTCCTCGCGAGCTGGCTCAAGCGTCCGGTGGAGCGGCTGCGGCAGGTCCGCCTCGACTTCCTCCTCAAGATCTACTTCACGCGCAAGCACGGCCGGCGCGCGGTGCGCTCGCTCGTCGACGCCCAGGTCTCAGCCTGTCACGAGTACCTCTCGCAGCTCGAGGCACGCGCGGCGGAGATCGACCCGGACGACTTCGTCTACCTCGTCATCGAGTCGCGGACGAGCGCGGCGCGCAGCACGCTCGACTGGCTTCGTGAGTATCGGCGCCGGCTCTAGCTCGACGCCGCGGTTCCGTGCACCCTCGGAGAGACGGGGACATCATGCGGTTTGACACCTTCTCGAGGAGCGCCACCGTCGGGCTGCTGGCGGTCCTGATGGCGCTGGCCGTGGCATGCAGTGGCGGGGCGCCCGAGTCGGCCGCGACACCCACGGTCGCCGCCACCTCGGCGGCAACTGCAGTCGCCAGCCCCACGACGCCACCGCTCAGCGGCAAGGTGACGGTCTTCGCCGCATCCTCGCTGACCGAGTCGTTCAAGAACATCGCGGCGGCGTTCCAGAAGGCCAACCCGGGCGTGACGGTCGAGTTCAACTTCGCCGCCTCGAGCGCGCTCGAGGCACAGCTCAAGCAGGCCGCGCCGGCGGACGTGTTCGCCAGTGCGGACACGGCGAACATGGACAAGGCTGCTGGGAAGTCGCTCATCGATGGCACGCCGGCCACCTTTGCCCGCAACCTCCCCGTGATCGTCGTTCCGGCCGACAACCGGGCTGGCATCGCGTCGGCGAAGGACCTGTCGAAGGCGGGCACGAAGATCGTGCTGGCCGGACCCGACGTCCCGATTGGCAACTACGCGCGCCAGATCATCGACAAGCTCGCGGCCGACCCGGCCTACGGTGCGGCCTACAAGGACGCGACGATGAACAACGTCGTCTCGAACGAGGCCAACGTCCGGGCGGTCCTCGCGAAGATCGAGCTGGGTGAGGCCGACGCGGGCATCGTCTACAAGACGGACGCGCTTGTCTCGGGCGCCAGGGTCAAGACGATCGCCGTTCCCGACTCCGCAAACGTGATCGCGGTCTACCCGATCGCGGTCGTCAAGGCGACGAAGAACAGGGACGCGGCGGCCGCGTTCGTGCAGTTCGTGCGGAGCTCGGAGGCGCAGGCGCTGCTCGAGGCGGCCGGCTTCGATTCCGCTTCCTAGTCGACGGTCGCATCGAAGCGGCGGCGCGTGCTGGTGGTGGGCGGCACGTGGACTCGTGGTTCGCCGCCGCGGCAACCTCGATGGCGACCCGTGGTGACGAGCACTCGTGTGGTGTCCGGTGGTAGCGGCGCTCGCCTCGCGGTCCCGGGGGCTGCAGGATCGAGCGTCGTCTCACTCCTCGTGGTGCCGCACTTGCAGCCAGCCACCTGGTGCGGTCTCGTGTGGTCGAGGCGGGCGGGGGGACGGTCCGTGAATCCGCGAGAGCGAGCACCTGTGCGACGCGCTGACGCATGAGCACGAACAGCGCCGCTGAGCACCCTCGAGTGGTGGCCGTGCGCCGGGCCTGGTCTCTCGGCTGGATCTTCGCGTCGCCGTCGCTGCTCTTCGGCGCGTTCGTCCTCGTGCCGCTGATCGCCCTCGCGATCCGCGGCTGGCAGGACGGCCAGGTGATGGAGCGGCTGCTCTCGCCGTTCGTCCTCCACGCCCTGCGGCTGTCCGTGGTGACCAGCACGCTCACGCTGGTCCTCGCGCTGGTGTTTGGCGTGCCCGCGGCCTACCTGCTTGCTCGCGGCCGGTTTCGTGGCCGCCAGTTGCTGACGATCCTCGTCGAGTTGCCGATGGTGCTCCCGCCGACGGTGGCGGGCGTCGCGCTCCTCGTCGCCTTCGGCCGCCGAGGCGCGATCGGGGCCGCGCTGGTGGAGATGGGCATCGAGGTCTCGTTCACGACCACCGCGGTCATCCTCGCGCAGTTGTTCGTGTCGGCGCCGTTCCTCGTGCGGTCGCTGCAGGCGGGCTTCGAGGCGATCGACCCCACCTACGAGCAGGTCTCGGCCACGCTCGGCGTGTCCGAGCTGCGCACGTTCTTGCGGGTCACGCTGCCCCTTGCGCGGCCGGCGCTGCTCTCCGGCGCTGTGCTGTGCTGGACGCGCGCGCTCAGCGAGCTAGGGGCGACGCTGATCTTCGCCGGCAACTTCGAGGGTCGCACGCAGACGATGCCTCTGGCGATCATCACGGCCTTCGAGTCGAGTGCCGGGCTGAGCGGCGCGATCGCGATCTCGCTCGTGTTGCTCGTCGTGGCCTCGATCCTCCTCGTGGTTGCGCGCCTGGCGCAACGCCGATCGCGAGGCAGCTCGTGATCGGCGTCGACATCCAGAAGCGGCTCCACGCGTTCACGCTCGACGTGCAGTTCGATGCGCAGCACGAAACGGTCGTGCTGTTCGGGCGCTCCGGCTCGGGAAAGAGTCGCACGCTTGCCGGAGTCGCCGGCCTGATGCGCCCCGATTCCGGTCGCGTGGTCGTCGGGTCGCGCACGGTCTTCGACAGCACTCGCCGCATCGATGTGCCTCCGCAGCAACGGAACCTCGGCTACCTGTTCCAGCAGGTCGCGCTGTTCCCACACCTGACCACCGAGGAGAACATCGCGTACGCCCTCACTGGCCTCGATGCATCCGCGCGCCGCCGTCGGGTCCGCGAGTTGGCGGAGCTGCTGCGGATCGAGGAGCTGGGTGCGCGGTACCCCGGCGAGATGTCAGGCGGCCAGCAGCAACGAGTCGCGCTCGCCCGGGCGCTGGCGCGGCCCGTCGACGGGTTGCTCCTCGATGAGCCGTTCTCGGCGCTGGATGAGGCGCTGCGGGCGGACCTGCGCGCCGAGCTCGTTCGGCTGCGACAGGACATCGATGTTCCCATCGTCTGTGTCACGCACGATCTCCGCGAGGCCCACCTGCTCGCGGACCGCATCGCGGTCCTCGAGGCCGGGCGCGTGCTGCAGTTTGCCGAGCGCACCGGGGTGTTTCACCACCCCGCGTCTCGGCAGGTCGCGCAGCTCACCGGCGTCGCGAATGTCTTCGCGGCCCACGGTCTTGGTGGGCGTCGCGTGGAGATCGAGGGCGCGGCCTTCGAGGTGCCGCAGGCGGTGGCCGAGGGTGTCCCGGTCGACGTCTGCATCCGGGCCGAACGCTGCCTGCTGCGGCGGACGGACGTCAACGACGATCTGCCGCCGAACTGCTTCGTCGCGGACATCGCGTCGGAGCTGGCGTTCGGGAATGCGTACACCCTGCACCTGCAGGCGGTGGGGCCGGGGCCAGGCGTCGAGGTGGATGTTGCCTCGCGCCCGTACGACGTGCTCGGAGTGGCGACGCGGCGACGCTGGGTGGTCGAGCTGCCGGTCAACGACCTGCACGTGATGCCGCGCTGAGTCGTGCGCCCTCCTCCGGGCAGCAAGGACCGCGCTCCGCCGAGGCGCACGCGCTGGCTTGAGGCGGGCGGTCACTCGCCGTAGCGGTTGCCGATCGCGCCGTTTCCGAGGAGGCGCTCGACCTCGGGCGCGGCGTACCCCAGCTCCGCGAGCACCTCGGCGTTGTGCTCCCCGACGAGCCCACACGCGCGATCCCATGATGGTGCGTCCGGCGCGATCTGCCAGAGGAAGCCGGCGAGCTGCTGTACCCCCGCGTAGCGATGGCTCACCGTCTGCAGCCAGCCGCGGGCCGCAAGCTGCGGGCTCGTCATGAGGCCCACGTGCGCGATGACCGGCGCGCCGATGCCTCCTGCCTCCGAGATGGTGGTGGCGATCTCCTCGGCGACTCCCGTGGCCACGCCCTCCGCGATCGCCCGATCGACCTCGGTGCGTGCGCGCAGACGGCCGACCACGCTCGCCCACGGATGCGGCGCGCGGGCCCACTCGGGATGGCCCAGCGCCGTGGCCACGCCGGCCCACTGCGCATCGTTCTCGGCCGCGATCACGACCCACGATTCGTCACCCGCCTCGCCGCTGGCGGCCCGGTAACAACCGTGCGGCACGACGTGCGGCTCGGCGTTGCCGAGGCGCCCAGGCACGCGCCGGTTCATCGTCCACTCCGCCTGGAGCGCCGGCAGCTGCCACGCGAACGCCTCGGACTGTGCGAGGTCGATGAAGCAGCCCTCGCCGGTGTCCTCCCGCCGCATGAGGCCGGCGACCACCGCGGTCACGAGCGCCACCGCACCCGTCGCGTCCGTGTGGAACATCGAGGGGACCTGTTCCGCCGCACCGCCCGGGTAGCCGCGAATGGCCATGTGGCCGAGCGTCGCCTCGAGGCCCGAGCCCAGGGTCGCGTACCCGCGATACGGGCCGGCGACCCCCCAGCCCGGCATCGAGACCATGACGAGCCTCGGGTTGAGCTGGCGCAACTGCTCCCAGCCAAAGCCCAGCCCCTCGATGGTTCCGGCCGAGTACCCCTCGATGAGGACGTCCGCGGATGCGACGAGGCGGCGCATCACCTCGGCGCCACCCTCGGTGCGAATGTTGACCGCGACGTTGCGCTTGTTGCGGTTCGCCATGTGGTGGGAGCCGGCGCGTTCGTACGGCGGGCCGTCGCCGGGCGCCGCGTTGCCCTCGCGCAGTGGCCGCGAGATCGCAGGCGGGCGCGGGAAGGACTCGAGGCGGATCACGTCGGCGCCGAGGTCGCCCAGCAGCGAGCTTCCCATCGGCCCCGCCCAGACCTCGGTCATCTCGACGATGCGCACGCCACGGAGCAGTGTGGTCGACACGGGAGCCTCCTCGCTAACCGACGACTCCGGCTCGGAAGAGCGCGATCTGTTCGTCCGCCGTGTAACCGAGCTCCGTGAGGACCTCGAACGTGTGCTCGCCGAGTGACGGTGCGGGCTCGGCCGCCCACGCGCCATCGAGTCGAAACGGTGGTCCGGCGATGGTGTGCGTACCCAGGCCGGGTTGCTCGACGCTCACGTACGACTGCCTCGAGACGGCCTGCGGATCTGCGAACGCCTCGGAAACGTCGAGGATCGGGGCCACCATGACGCCGAACGACTGCAGCTCGCGGAAGGCCTCGTCGCGGGTGCGGCCCGCGAGGTAGTCGTTGAAGTGCGCCATGAACTCGTCGTAGTGCTGTGGCTTCTGCGCCGGGTCGGTAAAGCGCGGCTCCCTCGCGAACTCGGCGTGCCCCATCCCAGCGCAGAGCCTGGAGAAGAACGGCTCGTTGGCGGCGGAGATCGCGAGGTAGCCGTCGCTGGCTCGAACGATGCCCGGTGGATACGTCGCCTTCGAGGGCTGGGCTGGCCGCGGCGTCTCCGCCCCGGTGAAGCTCCACGGCACGAACCAGTTGTCGACGCTCCCGGCCAGCGCCTCGACGCCGCCGACCTCGATGGCGCGCCGCAGCCCATCGTGACGGCGACCCCAGATCGCGGCGGCAGTCACTGCGGTCGCGGTCGAGGCCCACTGCAGCGTCGCGACGTTCGCCGAGTAGCGCAGCGGCTCCATGTCGTTGTAGGAGTGACGCAGCATCCGGTTGGACCAGGCGAAGAGCGACAGGTCGTTCTCCTGCCGCGAGGCGAACGGGCCGTCGAGTCCGTGCTCGGTGAGGACGACGCTCGTCGGTCCCGCGTCGCCCAGACCCTCGATCGCGGCTCGAATCTGCCGCCCGCGCTCGGTGGGTACGTGGGTGACTACCACGTCGCTGTGGGCCGCGAGGGCAACGAGCACCTCGAGTCCCGAGGCGCTCGCGTAGTCGAGGACCAGCGAACGCTTGCCGGTGTCGAAGGCGAGGTGGTACGCGCCGAACTCGAGACCGGGCCGGTCGCCGGGGAACGGCCCGAGGCGGCGCAACCCCGAAGCGGCGCGCGATTCGACCTTGGTGACGCGCGCACCGTAGTCCCCGAGCGTCTTCGTGGCGCCCGCGACCGCAACGCTATCCCCGATCTCGAGGATTCGGACGCCGGCAAAGGGTTGCGACACGTCGACGCCTCCACTCTCCTGAGCCGCAGCGGAGTCTACAACGGCCGTTGATCGCGCGCGCCGTCCTCGAGGCAGCGAGCGCCCGTGCCGAGCACGGCGGCCGTTGAGCCCCTGTTGAGGCCTTACGCGCGATGATCTCGGGGCATGGTGGGAGTGCCCGTGCCTACGCGACGCATCCTCGAGGAGCTGGCGGTTGCCGTCGCCTCGGTCGGGGCGATGACCGTGCTCCTGCAGCTGGTCCGCCTCGCGGTGTGGGACTCCAGCTTCTCGATGGCGTACCTCGTGGCGGTCCTCGCTGTTGCGATCGCCTACGGCAGCCGTGCATCGAGCTTCGCAGCGGTTGCCGCGTTCATCGCGTTCGACCTCTTCTTCATTGAGCCTCACCTGCGCCTCACCGTTGACCGTCCTGCCGAGTGGGTGTCGCTGCTCGTGCTGCTCGCGTCGGGCATCGTCACCGGGCAGCTTGCCGAGGTCGCCCGGCGGCGCGAGGTGCAGGCGGCTACCCGCGAGCGCGACGCGCGCGTCCTCTTCGACGTCGTCAGGCTGGTCAACGAGAGCGAGCTGGGCGACGCCCTCCGCTCCGTTGCCGCGCGCCTCCAGGAGGAGTTCGCCGCCGAGGCGGTGCTCATCCGCATCGACGCCGCGGCAGGCCCGATCCGCGTCGGGGTCGGCAGTGCCGATGCCCTCGCGTTCGCACGCACTGCGGCTGCCGGCGCGGGGAGCGTGCTCCAGACCGACGGCGGCCGCCGGCGCTGGGTTCGCGTGCGTCCCGCGGGAGGCGAGCGGCGTCCGGGCCGCCTCGACTTCGAGCATCGCAGCGTGCGCATCACCAGCGAGGGCCACGAGCTGGGTCGCATCGTCGTCGTGCTGCGCCCCGGCCAGCCCTCGTACGACACGGCGGACGATCGGCTCCTCGTGGCCGCGGGCCTGCAGCTCGGGCGCGCGACCGAGCGACAGCAGCTCCGCACGGCAGCCACGGAGGCCGAGGTGCTGCGTCGCACCGACGACCTGCGCGCGGCGATGCTGAACGCCGTCTCTCACGACCTCCGCACGCCCCTCGCCTCGATCGTGGCGGCTGCCGAGAGCCTGCGCTCGGACGACATCGACTGGTCACCCGAGGAGCGCACCGAGTTCGTCGACGACATCGCCTCGGAGGCACGGCGCGTGGACCAGCTGGTCTCGCACCTCCTCGACCTGTCGCGCATCGAGGCAGGCGCGCTCCGGATCGACGCGCAGTGGCACGACCTCGCCTCGGTGGTGGGGGACGTGGCGGCGCGCCTGCAGAAGGAGGCGCGCGAGCATCGGATCGTGCTCGCGCTGCCCTCGGATCTGCCGGTCCTGCAGTTCGACGCGGTCGCCATTGGCGAGGTGCTGACGAACCTCATCGAGAACGCCGTGCGCTACACGCCCGCGGGTAGCACGATCACCATCGGGGCCGCGGTGACCGGCCAGGCGGTCGAGGTGGAAGTGCGCGACGACGGCCCGGGCCTGTCCGACGAAGCACGCGCGCACCTCTTCGAGCCGTTCGGGCGCGGCCGCCGAGGGCGCGTGCGGACGCAGGGGAGCGGCCTCGGCCTTGCCGTCGCGCGCGGCCTCGTCGAGGCCCACCACGGCACGATCAGCGGCGAGAACGACCCTCGAGGCGGCGCGCGCTTCCGGTTCACGCTCCCGATCGTGGCGCCCCCGCCCGAGGTCGCAGCGCGAACCACCTCGGAGCGCGCGTGACGAGCCAGCCCGTGATCCTGGTCGTCGACGACGAGCCGCCGATCCTGCGGATCGTGGGCAGCAATCTCGAGCGCCGGGGCTTCCTCGTGGAGCGCGCCACGACGGGCGCCGAGGCACTCGCGGCCTTCCGCCGCCGCACGCCCGACGTCGTGGTGCTCGACCTTGGCCTGCCGGACATGGACGGCGTCGAGGTGATCCGCGCGATTCGCCTCGCGGGGCAGACGCCGATCATCGTGCTCTCCGCGCGCGAGGGTGAGCGCGACAAGGTCGATGCCCTCGATGCGGGGGCGGACGACTACGTCTCGAAGCCGTTCGGCATCGAGGAGCTGCTCGCGCGGGTGCGGGTCGCGCTGCGCCACTCGCCCCGTGCCGCCGAGGAGCCCACGCCACGCCGCTTCGGCGCGCTGAGCGTGGACCTCGAACGGCGCATCGTGGAGCTCGAGGGGCGCGCCGTGCACCTCACCCCCACGGAGTTCGATCTGCTGCGTGTCTTCGTCGAGCGGCCGGACCGCGTGCTGACCGACCGCGCCCTGCTGCAGGCGGTGTGGGGCCCCGAGTACGCCTCGGAGAACCACTACCTGCACGTCTACATCGCGCGGCTGCGCAAGAAGCTCGAGCCGGACCCGCTGGCGCCTCGACACTTCGTCACCGAGCCGGGGGTCGGCTACCGCTTTGTCTCGTAGGCCGCCGCCACCTCATCCGGCTCGCCCTCTCTGTTCAGGACTTGTTGAGCACCTCGGGCGCACCATCTCCTCACCGCGAGGAGGCACACCATGCGCCGGGTACTGCTGGTCGAGGACGAACCGACGCTCTGCCGCGTGATCGCGCGCAACCTCACGGCCCACGGCCACGAGGTGACCACGGCGAGCTCTGTCGAGGCCGCGCGCGAGGCCCTCGAGGGGCAGGCGTTCGACGTCATGCTCCTCGACATCGATCTCCCGGACGGCACGGGCTGGGAGGTGGTGCGCCACCTCCGCGAGGTGGGACGCGACCTCCCGTTCGTCGTGGTCTCGGCGCTGCGCGTGCACCCGGAACGCCTCGACGAGTTCAGGCCGCTCGCCTACCTGCCCAAGCCGTTCCCCCTCGACGCGCTGTTGCGCATCGCGGCCGGCGAGGGCGCCCACGAGGCAGCGGAGGACTGAGGAGCGGGGCGTTGCTCGAGCTACGCGAGCTGCAGCACCGGCACGAGCCGGACCAGGCGTTCGAGGACTGGACGCGCATGCTGCGTGCCGCCTGTCGAATGCTGGTCCTCGAGGCCGACACGGCCCATGCCGTCACGGTGTCGGCGACGTTCGGCGACCGCGCGACCAGCCTCGAGGCGCTGGACGTCGCCGCGCGCGTCGTCGAGGAGTACGCGCTGACCGCCGACTCGACGCTCACCGCATACGTGTCGACGCGGATCTCGAGGCCGCGCGATCAGGAGGGGCCGCCGGTGTGACATATCGCGCCGTGGCCCGGGAAGGCCCGGGCGCCTCGAGGTGAGCTCGAGGAGTTCGAGGTGATGGCGGAGCAGGGGGTATGTCCGCATGCCGGACGTTGCGTTTGTAGCTGTTGGAATCGTCTCGTTCGGGCTGTGCTGGCTCATGGCCCGATTCCTCTGGGAGGTTTGAGGTGGATCTCGAGAACCTCGTCGGCCTCGTGCTCACCATCGCGGTGGGCATCTACGTGCTCTATGCGCTCTTTCGCGCAGAGGAGATGTGACCGTGACTGCCATCGAGTGGGGCCAGCTGGCGCTGTACGTCGCGCTGCTGCTGGCGGCCGCGAAACCCCTCGGGACGTACATGACGGCGGTGTACGAGGGCCGTCGGACCTGGCTGCACCCCGTCGTGCGCCCGCTCGAGGTGGCTACCTACCGCCTCGGCGGCATCGACGAGGACCGCGAGCAGGACTGGCGGCGCTACCTGCTCGCGACGCTCGCGTTCAACGTCGCGGGCTTCCTGCTGCTGTACGCGATCCTGCGCCTGCAGGGCTTCCTCCCGATGAACCCACAGGGTCTCGAGGGTGCGAAGCCGACCCTGGCATTCAACACGGCGGCCAGCTTCGTCACCAACACCAACTGGCAATCGTACGGTGGCGAGACCACGCTCAGCTACCTCTCGCAGATGGCGGGGCTGACGTTCCAGAACTTCGTCTCCGCGGCCGTGGGGATGGCCGTCCTCGTGGCGGTGATCCGAGGCGTGGCGCGGCAGTCCGCGTCCACCCTCGGGAACTTCTGGGTCGACCTGACGCGGAGCACGCTCTACGTCCTGCTGCCTCTGTCGGTGGTGCTGGCACTCTTCCTCGTTTCGCAGGGCGTCATCCAGAACGTCAGCGCGTACACCGAGGTGACCACGCTCGAGGGGGAGACGCAGACGCTCGCGATGGGGCCCGCCGCCTCGCAGGTCGCGATCAAGCAGCTCGGCACGAACGGCGGCGGGTTCTTCAACGTGAACTCGGCGCACCCACTCGAGAACCCCACGGCCTGGACCAACCTCGTCGAGATGGTGGCGATCCTCCTGATCCCCGTCGCCTCCGTGTACATGTACGGCCGCATGGTGGGCTCGACGCGTCACGGCTGGGTGCTCATCGGCGCGATGACCGCCGTGCTCGTCCTCGGGACGGTGGTGACGACGTGGTCCGAGCAGGCGGGCAACCCGACGCTCGGCGCGCTGGGCGTGACCGCCGCGCCCAGTGCTGACCAGCTCGGCGGGAACATGGAGGGCAAGGAGGTCCGCGTCGGCATCGGCAACTCGACGACCTGGGCCGCGGCGACCACGGCCGCCTCCAACGGCTCCGTGAACTCGATGCACGACAGCTACACGGGTCTCGGCGGGATCACTCCGTTCGCCCTGATGATGACCAGCGAGGTGATCTTCGGAGGGGTGGGCTCCGGCATGTACGGCGCGGTGCTCTACATCCTGCTCACGGTGTTCATCGCGGGCCTCATGGTCGGGCGTACTCCCGAGTACCTGGGCAAGAAGGTGGAGTCGCGCGAGATGAAGGCGGTGATGGCCTCGCTCCTCGTGTTCCCCGTGCTCATCCTCGTGTGGACGGCGGTCGCGGTCGTGAACCCCTTCGGGACCGACACGCTGAACAACGCGGGGCCGCACGGCTTCTCCGAGGTGCTGTACGCCTTCACCTCGGGCAGTGCGAACAACGGCTCGGCATTCGCCGGCCTCGGCGCGAACGGGACGTTCTACAACCTCGGGATCGGCGTGAACATGCTGTTCGGCCGGTTCGTCTTCCTCGTGTCCGTGATGGTGATCGCGGGGGCCATGGCTCGCAAGCAGCGTGTCGCGGCCAGTCCCGGCACGTTCCCCGTCGATGGGTTCACGTTCGGTGGCCTGTTCACGGGGATCATCGTCATCGTCGGTCTGCTCACCTTCTTCCCCGCGCTCGCGCTCGGCCCGATCGTCGAGCACCTCATGCGCGCCGACGGGGTTCTCTTCTAGGTCGCCTGCCTCGGGATTCACGAGGCGTACAAGGAGCACATCGGTGGCCGTCGTACCCGCACCGTCCGCACCCACCCCGCAGATCACCGTCCCGAAGCGCCACAAGCAGAGCGTCTGGACGGGCGCCATCGTCCGCCAGGCGGTCGTCGACTCGCTGCGGAAGCTCAGTCCGAGGTCGTTGTACCGCAACCCCATCATCTTCATCGTCGAGATCGGCGCGTTGCTGACCTCGATGATCTTCCTGCGCGACCTCGCCGCCGGCGCCGCCTTCGAGCTCCTGCGGTTCGAGCTGCAGATCGCGCTCTGGCTCTGGTTCACCGTCCTCTTCGCGAACTTCGCCGAGGCGATCGCGGAGGGCCGAGGCAAGGCGCAGGCCGACGCGCTGCGCCGCACGCGGACACAGGCAACCGCCAACCGCCTGCGTCCTGCGGATGGCTCGATCGAGACCGTGGCCGCCTCGGCGCTGCGCCGGGGCGACCTCGTGCGCGTGAGCGTCGGCGAGCTCATCCCCGGCGACGGCGAGGTCGTTGGTGGTGTCGCCTTCGTCAACGAGGCGGCGATCACCGGTGAGTCGGCGCCTGTCCTCAAGGAGCCGGGCACCGACATCCGCAGCTCGGTCACGGGCGGCACGACCGTCGTCAGCGACGAGCTGCGGATCAAGATCACGGCAGACCCGGGCGAGACCTTCCTCGACCGGATGATCGCCCTCGTCGAGGGCGCCGAGCGCCAGAAGACGCCCAACGAGGTGGCGCTCAACATCCTCCTCGCCGGGCTGACCTTCATCTTCCTGATCGTGACCGCGACGCTGCAGCCGTTCGCCCGGTACGCAGGCTCCGAGGTCTCGGTGGTGGTCCTCGTGGCGCTGCTGGTGACGCTGATCCCGACGACGATCGGCGGGCTGCTCTCCGCGATCGGCATCGCGGGGATGGACCGCCTCGTGCAGCGCAACGTCCTCGCGATGTCGGGTCGTGCCGTCGAGGCGGCGGGCGACGTGGACACGCTGCTCCTCGACAAGACGGGGACGATCACGTTCGGCAACCGCCTCGCGGCCGAGTTCATCGCGGTCGACGGGGTGAGCGATGAGCAGCTCGTCGAGGCGGCCGTGCGCTCCTCGCTGGGTGACGACACCCCGGAGGGCAGGTCGGTCCTCGATCTGGCGCGGTCCGCGGGCTACGAGCGCCTTGTCACGGCGCTGCCCGCTGGCGCTGAGTTCGTCCCGTTTAGCGCCGAGACGCGGATGAGCGGACTGCGGTTGGACGGCCGGCTGACGGCCAAGGGGGCTGTCGATGCCGTGGTCGCCGCGGTGGGTGGCGCGCCCTCGGCGGCGCTGCGCGCGGAGTCCGAGCGCATCTCGCAGGCGGGCGGCACGCCGCTCGCCGTCCTCGATGAGGGGCGCGTCCTCGGGCTGATCTACCTCAAGGACACGGTGAAGCCCGGCATCCGCGAACGCTTCGAGGAGCTGCGGCGCATGGGCATCCGCACGGTGATGGTCACCGGCGACAACCGGCTGACGGCCGCGACGATTGCTCGCGAGGCGGCCGTCGATGACTACGTGCCGGAAAGCAAGCCCGAGGACAAGATCCGCCTGATCCGCGAGGAGCAGGAGAAGGGCCGCCTGGTCGCGATGACGGGTGACGGCACCAACGACGCGCCGGCCCTCGCGCAGGCCGATGTCGGCGTGGCCATGAACAGCGGCACGCAGGCCGCCCGGGAGGCCGGCAACATGGTCGACCTCGACAGCGACCCGACGAAGCTGATCGAGATCGTGGCGATCGGCAAGCAACTGCTGATGACGCGCGGCGCACTCACGACGTTCAGCATCGCCAACGATGTCGCGAAGTACTTCGCGATCCTGCCCGCGGCGTTCGCGGTCACGTACCCCGCGCTCGACCTGCTGAACCTGATGCGCCTCGGCAGTCCCGAGAGCGCGATCCTCTCGGCCGTCATCTTCAACGCGCTGATCATCGTGGCCCTCGTGCCGCTCGCCCTCCGAGGTGTGGCGTACCGCCCGATCGGCGCGGCGGTTTTGCTGAGGCGTAACGCGCTGCTGTACGGCCTCGGCGGGGTGATTGTGCCGTTCGTCGGGATCAAGGCGATCGACGTGCTCGTGCGCCTGGCGCACCTGGCCTAGTGGCGAGGACGGGGAGATGACGATGACTGCGATGATCACGCGCGAGCTGCGGCCGCTGCTGGTCGTGACGGTGGTGCTGATGGTGCTGACGACGGTGGTCTATCCCCTCGTGGTGACGGGCGTGGCGCAGCTCGTCTTCCCGAGGCAGGCGAACGGCAGTCTCATCGAGGTGGGTGGGCAGACGGTGGGGTCGAGCCTCGTGGGGCAGACCTTCACGAGCGCCGCCTACTTTCACGCACGCCCCTCGGCGGCCGGGACGGGCTACGACGGCGCGAGCTCGAGTGGCTCGAACTACGGGCCGCTCAGCCAGAAGCTGCACGACCGCGTCGCGGCCGATGCCGCAGCGTTCCGCGAGGCGCATGGTCTCGAGGCCGGTGCGGCGCTGCCCTCGGACGCCGTGACGGCCTCGGGGAGTGGGCTGGACCCGCACATCTCGCCGGCCACCGCGAGACTGCAGGTCGCCTCGGTGGCGACGGCGCGCGGGACGAGCGAGGTGAACATGCGCGCTCTCCTCGACGAGTTCACGGAGGGGCGGGCGCTCGGGCTCATCGGTGAGCCGCGGGTGAACGTCCTCCGGCTGAACATCGCCCTCGATGCGCGCTATCCCCTCAGGCCGTGAGCACCGCGACCCGCGACGAGGACAGGCGCCCGGATCCCGACGCGCTGTTGCGGCGGATCGTGCGGTCCGAGGCGGCCCGGACGCGCGGCCGCCTCCGCATCTACCTCGGGATGGCGCCGGGTGTCGGCAAGACCTACGCGATGCTCCTCGAGGGGCGCCGCCGCCGCGATGCGGGCGAGGATGTGGTCGCTGCGTTCGTCGAGACGCACGGCCGCCCGCAGACCGAGGCGGCGCTGGGCGATCTCGACGTGGTGCCGCGCCGCACGATCTTCTACCGCGGCTCGGACGTCGAGGAGATGGACCTCGACGCCGTGCTCGCGCGGCATCCGCAGGTCGCGCTCGTCGACGAGCTGGCGCACACCAACGTACCCGGCTCGCGGAACGCC
Source organism: Dehalococcoidia bacterium (assembly GCA_020845735.1). Classification (GTDB taxonomy): domain Bacteria; phylum Chloroflexota; class Dehalococcoidia; order UBA2979; family UBA2979; genus RBC038. The sequence goes on along the minus strand of JADLFF010000014.1, from coordinate 67 downwards.
AGGCGCTGGCAGGACGTGCACGCGCTCCTCGACGCCGGCATCTCGGTGATCACCACGGTCAACATCC
>JADLFF010000013.1 GCA_020845735.1 Dehalococcoidia bacterium | reverse complement strand
GATCGCGCCAACACCGTCTCCCTCCTCGACGACCTGCAACGTCTCGACCGTCTCGCAAGTTGCCGATCGACCTCCCCGAGGTGTTGACAGTCGACCTGGATATCGGTCTATGCGACTTCACGTTAGACAATTGTTCGTGCTACGTTTCCTACCGGGCGGGGAGGGACAACAACCAAGGTTCGAAGAAGGAGTCTCGATGCCCACGCCACGCAATGCAGGGAAGCCCTGGTCCGCCGACGACGAGCGCACGCTCAAGTCGCTGGCCAAGAGCAACACCGCCAAGGAGATCGCAGCCAAGCTCGGTCGCACCGAGGGCTCGGTCAGCGCCAAGGCCGGCGAGATGCGCGTCTCGCTCGGTGGTGGTGTCTCGCGCGCGCGCACGGCCGTCAAGTCCGCCGCGAAGCCCGCAGTGAAGTCCGCCGCCCGTCCTGCGGCCAAGACCGCTGCCAGGCCCGCTGCGAAGAAGACGGCCGCCAGGCCCGCCGCAAAGAAGACCACCGCCGCTCGCCCGGCCGCGCGCAGCACCGCACGACCCGCCGCACGCACGGCTGCCAAGCCCGCCGCGAAGAAGCCCGCTGCTCGCCCGGCCGCACGCCCGGCAAGCCGACCGGTCTCCCGCACCGCGGCTCGGCCCGCTGCTCGCAGCACCGCACGACCGGCGGCTCGACCCGCCGCTCGCCCGGCCGCTCGCTCGACGGCCCGTCCGGCCGCACGCACCGCAACTCGAGGTTCGCGCCGCTAGGCTCGCCTCGACGTCCGGCCGTCCACGGCCCCCCCGAGGCCACTCGTCTCTCCGGCGAGTGGCCTCTTCATATCCCCACCCTCAAGGCCCGCTAACCCTCGAGGCCTCCCCGCCATCGAGGCGCGCTCCTCGTCAGTCGTTGGACCGCACGCGCTCCGGGATGACCCGCAGGATCGCGCGCCTGTCCCGCGTCAGCTCCGCCGACAGCGTCTCGTCATCGGGGATGGCCGTGCCCCGATGCGCCCGCACCCGCTTCGTCAGCTCGCGCCGCTCCGGGTCGTCCGGTACGCCCTCGGCCCGCCCGTACACGATCAGCTGCCGCCGCCCGTCATTCACGAGGATCGCCACGCGCGGCTGCCGCATCGCGTTGATGTACTTCCAGCGGTCCGTCGTCGCCGAGATCACGAGGTCGGTCCCATCGAAGTGGTAGTACACCGTCGAGACCTGCGGCGACCCGTCCCGCCGTCCCGTCGCAAGCACGCACAGGTCGTGCTCCCGCAGAAACCGATCCTGCTCCGGCGTCATCTCAACCATCGAGTCGCCACGCGTCCTTCCCCTCACCCACGAGCCGCCGCGCGACGCTCCCAACCGGTCGCACGGTGACGAATGGTAGCCTCGACCCCACACCCCGAGGACGACACGCACCCCGAGGAAGTCGCATGCCCCTCACCCACATCAACCCCGCCTCCCTCCACCGCAACCCCGCCTTCTCCCAGGGCGTGCTCATCGAGGGCGCCGGCGCTCTCCTCGTCGTCGGCGGGCAGAACGGCGTGGACGCCGAGGGCAACATCGTCAGCCCCGAGCTCGGCGCCCAGACGGAACAGGCGCTGCGCAACGTCCTCGCGCTCCTCGCCGAGGTGGGCGCAACCCAGGAGCACGTCGCGAAGATGACGATCTACGCCGCGGTCGGCTCGGACATCACCGAGGGCTACGCGGCCTCGCAGCGGGTGTGGGGTCCGCACCCCACGGCGATCACGGTGCTGCTCGTCCCCGCCTTCGCACGCCCGGGCATCCTCGTCGAGATCGACGCGCTCGCCCAGGTCCCGTCCGCCGCGCCATGACCTCCACCCCGCACATCGAGGTCCGCACGTACGGCCCGGAGGACTGGCAGGCGTACCGCTCGATTCGCCTCGCGGCCCTCGACGACGCGCCGCACGCCTTCAGCTCCACGCTCGCTCGGGAGCAGGCATTCGCCGAGGCCGACTGGCGGCGCCGTCTCGAAGGCGGGAACCTCACGCTCGTCGCGCACGTGGAGGGCGCCCCGGTCGGCCTCGCGGGCGGCCTGCACCCGGGCGTCTACGGCGGCAGCACCGAGGCGGCGCGCGCGGCGGCACACCTCGTCCAGATGTGGGTGCACCCCTCGATGCGCGGTCGCGGCGTCGGCGACGCGCTGGTCCGAGGTGTAGTCGACTGGGCGCGCGACCTCAACTTCCCCGCGTTGCGCCTCTGGGTCATCGCTGACAACGCCCCCGCCCGCGGCCTTTACGCACGCCTCGGCTTCACCGACACCGGCGCCCGCTCCACCCTCCGCGACGACGACCCCCGCCTCGAGGTGGAGATGGCGCTGGACCTGCGCTAATGGCCGAACCTGTTCGGCAACGCGCACACGTGACTGACGACGGCGGCCCCCGTCAACCTGGCCCCGCCTCCGCCCTCTGACCGCGCTGACCGCACCGACAGCAGGCACAGAAAAGCCCGCCGTGGCACCTGCAGGCGCGACGGCGGGCGGATACACGAACGTGCTCAGCCAGCATCGGCAGCCAGCTACGGTCCGTCAACATCATCCAGCCCCTACTATCGAGGCGATGCCCACCCAGTCGCGCGACCTCGCCCTCTACCTCCACATCCCCTTCTGCACCTCCAAGTGCGGGTACTGCGACTTCAACTCCTACGAGGGCCTGGGCCACCTCGCCGATGGCTACACCGACGCCCTCCTCGGCGAGCTCGACCTCTGGGCGCCCGCCACACGCGACTTCACCGTGCGCACGGTCTTCTTCGGCGGCGGCACACCCTCACTCACCGCCCTCGAGGACATGCGCGCCTTCACCGACCGCATCCGCGAACGCTACGCCGTGGCTCCCGACGCCGAATGGTCCCTCGAGGCAAACCCCGGCGAGCTCACCCGTGAACACCTCGAGGGGTTGCGCGCCACCGGCATCAACCGTCTCTCTATCGGCGTCCAGTCCCTCCACGACGACGAGCTCACCATGCTCGAGCGCGGCCACAACGCCGCGCGCGCCATCGAGGCGGTCCGCGCCGCCCGTGCAGCCGGCTTCGACAACCTGAACATGGACCTCATCTTCGGCCTCATCGGCCAGCCGCTCGCCCGCTGGCAGGACACCCTCGAGCGCGCCCTCGAGCTCAGCCCCGAACACCTCTCCTGCTACGCCCTCACCGTCGAGCCCGGCACGGCCCTCTATTACCAGGTCGCGAAGGGCCTGCTGCAGGAACCAGACCCCGATGTCGTCGCCGACCACTACGAGTGGACGCGCAAGCGCCTCGCCAGGGCCGGCTACCGCCAGTACGAACTCTCGAACTGGGCACGCCCCGGCCGCGAGTGCCGCCACAACCTCGTCTACTGGCACGCCGAGCCCTACCTCGGCCTCGGCGCCGGCGCCCACTCCTTCTTCACGGGCCGGCGCTTCGCCAACATCGACGCCCCCAACCGCTACATCGAGGCCATCACCGCCTCCCTCGAGGAGCGCGCGACCTCGGGTACCGGCACGCTCCGCCAGATCGCCGGCGGTGAAACGCCCGATGCGGACACGCAGCGCGCCGACGCGATGATCCTCGGACTGCGCCTCCTCGAGGGCGTCTCCTCCACCGAGTTCGCCGTGCGCTTCGGCGTCACCCCCGACGAGGCGTTCCCGCACGCCATCGCGAAACACCTCGCGACCGGCCTGCTCACACGCGTCCCGCCGCCCCACGGCGACCGCCTGCGCCTCACCCCTCGAGGCCTGCTCCTCTCCAACGAAGTCTTCGTCGACCTCCTCCCCGACCCCCCCGGGGACGAGCGCTAACCACGAGGCGCCACGCCTCGCCCCGCCATCCGTTCCCCCCGCGCCCGCTCGATTCACCCTCATCCGTCCGCCCTGAGCCTGCCGAAGGGCCGTCGCCACTATCCGTTCGCCCCTCGCCACCTCCGCCCTCCGTCCGCCCTCATCCGTTCGTGGTGAGCCTGGCGAACCACCCCCGCCATCCCCTATCGAGGCGAATCGAGCCGCTCCCACGCCCGCCCTCACCCGTTCGCCCTGAGCCTGTCGAAGGGCCCGCCGTCCTCCATCGAGGCGAATCGAGCCGCCCTCCCGCCTGCCTCCATGCGCCGTGAACGCCCACCCACCGAGGCGGTCCGGACACGACGACGCGCCGCCTCGCGACGGCGCGCCTGGCCTCCGAGGCGTACGCTCCCCCGAGGACTACCCCTGCTCGATCCGCAGGAAGTTGCCCGCCGGGTCGCGCACAGCGGCGTCGCGCACACCCCACGGCTGCGTCACCGGCTCCTGCAGCACCTCGGCGCCCGGAGTCGCCGCGACCCGCTCGATCGTCCCGTCGAGGTCCGCGCTGCGGAAGTGCAGCGGCCGCAGCTCGCCCTTCGCGAGGAGCGCCGCAACCGCATCCCCGTCCTCCTGCGAGCGTCCCGCGTGCGGCTGCGACAGCACGATCTGAATCTCGGGCTGCGCCGCGGTCGCCAGGGTGATCCAGCGGAACCCGCCGCGCGCCACCTCGTTCTGCACGGTCAGCCCGAGGGTGTCCCGGTAGAACGCGAGGGCAGCGTCAGGGTCGTCAACGAGGACGTGCACGGCGGCAATCGAGACAGCATTCGACGTGGCATCCGAGGTCGTCACAGCAGGCTCCTTCTCAGGCAGTCAGGCTCTGGTACCAGCTCGTCGCATCGAGGGGTGCACCGCCACGACGCCGCTCCGAGCTGATCAGACCCTAGACACCGCCCGCGAGCGCCGCTTCTTCGAAACTGCTGAACCCACTCGCACCGCTCCGCCGCCGCGCGGCCCGTCGAGGTCGCATCAACACCATGGCCTGGCAGCCCGGCAACCCCTCGAGGGCGCGATGGTCGCGCGCCCGATACGCGCTCGGCGGCTCGCCGATGACCTCCGTGAACCGTGAGGAGAACGACCCGAGGCTCGTGCAACCCACGGCGAAGCACGCCTCGGTCACGCTCACATCGCCCCGCCGCAGCAGCGCCGCCGCCCGCTCGATGCGGCGCGTCATCAGGTACGAGTACGGCGTCTCGCCGTACGTCTCGCGGAAACGCCGACTGAAGTGCGCGGTCGACATCACGGCCGTCTCGGCCAGCGCCGGCACGTCGAGGGGCTGCGCGTACTCCCGGTCCATCCGGTCGCGCGCCCGCCGCAGCCGCTTCAACTCATCGAGGTCCACACTCAGATGCTCCCACACCCGCCAACGGTCGTGCGCCGTTTGCCTGGTCCGGGGAAGGCCCGCCGGCATCCGTTCGCCCTCAGCCTGGCGAAGGGCCCCCGGGGTCAAGCACGGAGGCGAATCGAGCCCCTCCGAACTCCCGCCCTCATCCGTTCGCCCTGAGCCTGGCGAAGGGCCCCGGGGTCAACATCCAACCGCATCGAGCACCTCCGGAATCCCGCCATCACCCGAGGTGCACCCGCCATGCGGGCAGCGCGAGGGGCGAAGCCCCACGCACGGAAAGGGTGGGCGGGCGGGTCCCCGCGCCGGAGGCGCGACCTCCACCGAGGTCCCCCGCCTACCCCCCACCCCCGAGGCGCTACCCTTCCCCCCACGCCCACCTGCCCCGAGGCGAACCGGGGTCCCGAGGAAGGCCACGCCACCAATGCCCGTCGTGGTCTACCGCTGCACGCACTGCCATCGAGAGGTGCTCGTGCGCAAGCCCGGCCCCATGTCCGACGCCGAGATCCAGCGCCGCATCGCCGAGGAGATGCGCCCCTGGCCCACCGGTCGCGCCGGCCGCGTCGACCAGGGCTCGCGCCTCCGCGACGACATCTGGGTCGCCGTCAGCGGCATGCGCGACTCGAACGTCCCCCGCTCCACCGTCCCCGACGAATGCCCCGCCTGCAACCGCCCGGATGCGCTGGTGGAAAGTCGGGTGCTGGAGGGGTAGAACGGGTGGCGTCGGAAGGCGTCACCGCGTGAGGGACTGGGCAATGCCAGCAGGTCAAGTTCGGCTCGACTACGCAACCCAGAAGGAGTTTCTCGAGCATCTCTTCAAGGGATGCTTGATACGCCTCGGGTCAAGGCGCGAGTACAGTGAACGACGCAGACGCTTGTCCCAGTTGGACCTTGACGTTAGATCCGGCGATTACACCCCGTATCCTACGCTGGCCCTGCTCTCCGCTCCCAAGGGCATGGGTGTCCCAAGATTCATTCCTGTCTTCACGCTTCGGGACTACGCGGTCTTCTTCGGGTGTGTACGCGCCATAGATGAGCAGCTCGCCGAGAACGCCACGCCCGGAACGTTTGGGGGCTGGTCGCTTGGCGGCGCCCGACGACGAGCCGAAGGAATCCAAGCAAAGACCTTCATCAAGGAAGCCGTCGACGACTACTACGGCCCTCCGTCCGCTTACAACCCGGCAGCGTGGGTGAAGAACTGGAACGAGTTCTGGAAGCTCCTGCTGTTGGGGTTCCGTGAGGCGGACGACGACTCCTGTTTCGTGATGTTCGATGTCGCCAACTTCTACGACTCCATCGACCTCACCCGGCTTGAGCGGCAGATCCGGGATATTTGTCCGGGCGAGAACCTTCCGATCGAGGTGCTGTTCTTCCTCTTGGGGGCTTGGAACAACCGCCAGACGAGCTACTCGCGAAGTTCGAAGGGCCTCCCCCAAGACGTAATCGGCGATTGCTCTCGTGTTCTGGCAAACGGGTATCTCATTCCATACGACCGCGCCGTCCGCGCGCGCGCCGAAGCGGTGAGCGCAACGCGGTACATGCGCTACGCCGACGACATGGTCATCAGTGCACCGAGCCAGCGCGACTGCGAGCGAATGCTGCTCTTCGCAGCCGAGGAACTCAACCGTCTCGGGCTGAACATCAACGTGTCGAAGGTTAAGTATCTTCGACGGGCCGAGTTCAACGCCTATTGGGGCTTTGACGTCATGACGGCTCTCGAAACCAAAGCAACGCTCGCCCACGGAGTCAGGCTCTTGCGTGAACGTTGGGACGACGGTGCGTATCACCGTCGGGACACGGCAGCGCGTCGAGCCCTCGGATTGCTGACTCAGCGCCCAGACCTGCAAGGTGAGCGCGCCTGGCTACACGAGCAACTCATGGCGGGTACCGGACAGTTGGTCGCTCTCTCGGAGCGTCAGATGGCCGCTCTCGTGCTCATCGCGGCGAGGCCCCGGCAAGCACTAGCCCGGCTCACTGAAGTCGCAGCTAGTGCTGACTACAGCAGTCCAAAGTTGAGGCTCATCCGCTGCGCGGAAATGCTCCAAGACACACCTGGGCTCAAGGCAGCCTGTTTGCGGGTGCCCGGAGCCTTGGGCGGCGAGGACGCCGACCCGGCCGTCCGCCAGGCACTTCAACGGAGTAGCGCTTGGCGAAGATGAAGTAGCCGCGTCACCCGCCCACTGCCACTCCCACCTCAGCCCTCCACCCGCCGAGGCGTACGGTCCTCTCATGACGACCGCCCGCCTCGCCCCCGCGACACCACACCCCTCGAGGCGCAACCCGCACAGGGCCCTGCACGTCACACGAGGTCAATCAAGACAATCAAGCTCTGAATCTGGCGCCACGCCCTCAATCAAAGACAATCAAGTACAACCACCGGGCAACGCCCCCGCGCGACGGAGTCGCGCCAGAAAGCAGGGCACTGGCGCCATGCCCACCATCGGCACCGCAGGCCACGTCGACCACGGCAAGTCCGCACTCGTCGAAGCCCTCACCGGCACCCACCCGGACCGCCTCCGAGAAGAGCAGGAGCGCGGCCTCACCATCGAGCTCGGCTTCGCCTGGTGCACCCTCCCCTCCGGCCGCGAAGTCTCCATCGTCGACGTCCCCGGCCACGTCCGCTTCGTCCGCCACATGCTCGCGGGCGCCGGCGCCATCGACCTCGCCCTCTTCGTCGTCGCCGCCGACGAGGGCGTCATGCCCCAGACCCGAGAGCACCTCGAGATCCTCGACCTCCTCGACATCCGCCACGCCGTCGTCGCCCTCACCAAGTGCGACCTCGTCGATGACCCCGACTGGCTCGACCTCGTCGAGGAGGAAGTGCGTCTCCTCCTCGAACCCACCACCCTCCGAGGCGCCCCCATCGTCCGCGTCTCCGCACACACGCACGCGGGCCTCGACGACCTCCGCGCCGCCATCGACACCGCCCTCGATGCCGTCCCGCCCCCGCGCGACATCGGTCGCCCGCGCCTCGGCATCGACCGCGTCTTCACCATGTCCGGCTTCGGCACCGTCGTCACCGGCACCCTCCTCGACGGCCGCCTCCACGTCGGCGACACCCTCGAGGCCGTGCCCGGTGGTCCGGCCGCCGCCCGCGTCCGCGGCCTGCAGTCCCATCGCCGTGACACCGCCGAGGCGCTCCCCGGCACCCGCACGGCCGTCAACCTTGCCGGCATCGACCGCGACGACCTCCGCCGAGGGCAGGTCCTCGCGCCGCCCGGCCGCATCCCCGCCGCGCGCACCCTCGATGCCCGCGTCCGCGTGCTCGACCACCGTCCGCTGCGCCACAACCTCCGCGTCGCCCTCCACATCGGCAGCGACGAGGTCCAGGCCCGCGTCCGCGTGCTCGGCGTCATCGATGAGCGCGGGGACCCGGACGGAGTCGAATCGAGTACCTCCGGATCACATCCGGGTCCTTCGACAGGCTCAGGACGAACGGGAGACACACCTCCGCTCCTCGAACCGGTGCATCCGTCATCCGTTCGTGGTGAGCCCACCCGCTCATCCGTTCCCGGCGAGCCCCCTCCGTCTTCCGTTCGTGGTGAGCCTGTCGAACCACCAGGGACGCCCTCCGCAGGCTCGAATCGACCCGCTCCCCCTTCCTCATCCGTTCCCGGCGACCCCCCTCCTTCATCCGTTCGTGGTGAGCCTGGCGAACCACACCGGGCCACCCCCGAGAGCCCGAATCGAGCCGCTCCCCCACCCCCATCCGTTCGCCCTGAGACTCCCCAGAGCACAGTCGAAGCGCACGCGGTCATCGCAGGACGCGCATCGAGTACCGCCGGATCACGGCGAGGTGGTTCGCCAGGCTCACCACGAACGGATGACGGCAGCCCCGTGCGCCCCCCCACCCTCGATGCCATCCCCCCGGACGCCGAGGGCTGGGTCCAGCTCGTCCTCACCGAACCCGTCGCCGCCGTCCCCGGCGAGCTCTTCGTCCTCCGCGTCTCCGACGAAACCATCGCCGGCGGGCGCATCATCGAGGTCAACGCGCCCCGACATCGACGCACCGACCCCGCCACCGTCGAGCGCCTCGCCGCCCGCGCCGAGGGCACACCGGAAAGCCGCCTGCTCGCCGCCCTCGAGCGCGCCGAGCCCTGCCTCCCCCCTGCCCTCCGCGCCACCGTCGAGGTCGATGCCGCGACCTTCGACGCCGCGCTTGCGTCGCTCCTCGAGCAGGGGGATGCCCGCGCCCTCGAGGGCGGACTGCTGCTCTCGGCCGCCGGCCTCGCGCGCCTGCAGGACCGCGCCCGCCGAGCACTGCACGCCTACCACGAGGCGCACCCGCTCCGCGTCGCCATGCCCCGCGAGGAGCTCCGCGTCCCGCTCGCCCTCGAACAGCGCGAGTATGCCGCGATCCTCCCCGCGGTCGTCGCCGGCGCCGCCATCGAGGAGCGCCCGGCGGGACTCGCCCTCGCGGGCTGGGAACCGAGGCCGACCGCCGCCCAGCGTCGCGCCGCCGACGACGCCACGCGCGCCCTCGAGGCAGGGGGCGTCGCCCCCCCGCGCCTCGACCTCGACGCGGAACTGCTCGCCTACCTCGCAGGCAGCGGTCGGGTCGTCGACTGCGGCGACGGCGTCGTCCTCGCCGCCCCCGCCTTCGAGACCGCACGCACCGCGGTCATCGGCGCCCTCCGCGGTCGCGAGGGCGCCACCCTCGCCGAGCTGCGCGACGCCCTCGGCACGAACCGTCGCGCCGCGCAGGCCATCCTCGAAACCATGGACCGCCTCGGCGTCACCCGCCGCGAGGGCGAAGGCCGCGTGCTCGGCCCCGCCGCAAGCGCCTGACCCCTCGAGGCCCGACAATCGGCTGCGCGCACCACGAACGCAGTGCGCTCGCCGGAACGGGGACACGATGACGGCATGGGCAGGCATCGCGATCGCGATCACCGTCGGGCTGGCATCGGCACTCCAGACGGCCATGCTCGGCGCGATGGG
>JADLFF010000012.1 GCA_020845735.1 Dehalococcoidia bacterium | reverse complement strand
GGCGGTGCATGGTGGCCCGCGCGTCCAGCATCGGCGCGTCGAACGTGCGGCCGTTGTAGGTCACGAGGATCGGCCGGGGAATCGAGGCGTGCACGTCCTCCACCAGCGCCTCGAGCAACGCGGCCTCTTCGGCGGGCGACTCCGCGAGGTACTGGCGCATGCGGAGCGTGCCCTCCTCGACATGGCCGATGGCGACGAGGAACACCATGGCGCCCGCACCGCCGAGGCCCGTCGTCTCGATGTCGAGGAAGAGCAGCCTGGAGAGCACATCGGAAGCGCGTGCCTCCTCGGCAAGATCCGCGGTCAGCAGCGAGAGCTCCTCTGCGCCTGCCGCGTACAGCGAGGCCAGCGGCTGTGAGCCCACCACGTGCTCCGCGAGGGCGAACGACTGCTCGCGGTAGGTGCAGGTGCCCGAGGCAGTCATGCGCCGCTCGGTGCCCGCGAGGGGCGTCGGCATCCAGTCGAGCGCGGCGTCGGTGTCGCCGTCGCTGACCTCGATGCGTGCGGGCCGCGCGGCCGGACGCGGGGATGGCCGGGGAGCCGGCCGCGACTCGATCTCGCGGATCAGCTGCTGCAGGCGCTCGCGCATGCCGAACGTCGCGCGTCCCCCGACGGCCGCGACCATGGTGCGCTCAGCCCCCGGCCGCAGCGAGGTCGGCGGCGCGTAGCCCCGCCTCGCCTGGCGGGTAGACCGCACACAATCGCTCGAGGGCGAGCCCGACCAGGCCCTTGACGGCCAGCCCGGGCGCGCTCGGCGGCCCCACGCAGCCCGGGCAGCCATCGGTGCAGGCGCAGGTCATGAGGACGTTGCGCGCGACGGCGAGCAGGCGGCCCGTCTCGTTGAAGAGGTGCTGGCCGAAGCCGACGCCGCCCGGCACGGACTCCCAGAGGTAGACCGTGGGGACGCCCGTGTGCGGAGCGCGCACCTGCGTCGCGACGTGCAGGTCGCGCGGGTCGCACATCAGGAGGAGTGGCGCGACGCCTCCCAGCAACTCGCCGAGCCCGGTCAGCGCGCCCTCGATCTCCGCGCGTGACGCCACCGGCTCGAGGTCCGGCGGCAGCGTGATCCAGAAGGCGCCCGTGTGCAGGTCGTCCTGGGGGAGCAGGATCTGGCCCCACCCCACGTTCTCGTGCGAGTAGAGCTTGATCTTCTTGAAGATCGAGGCGAGGTAGGTGACCGCCACTTCGCCATGGCCTCGGCGCGCCGTGCCATGCTCGCCGTCCCACTCCTCGAGGACCTTGAGGTCCACCGCGAGCTGCGCGTCCGTGTAGTAGTCAACGTCGACGTGGCGGACGTAGGCCTTGAGCTCCTCCCAGTCGAGGCGATCGACGTGGTACTGCACGCCATCGTGGACGTAGATCGCTTCGTCGTGGACCAGCGTCATCGCGCTCGGCCGGTCGACCTGCCCGATGACGCGCGCGGGTGGACCCTGGTCGATGATCACGACGTTCTGCTCTGCGCCGAGGCGGAGCGAGATCTCCTCGGCGGGGTACGCCTGGCTCGACCAGTAGACGCGCTCGCCCTGCCGGAACAGCGTCCCGTCCTCCGCGAGGACGTCGATGAGTGCCGGGGTATGCGCGCCCACGACGTGGGCCTCGGCGCCGTCGAGCGGGAGCTCGAAGACCGCGCACTTGAGGTGTTCGCCGGCGACGATCGGGTTGTCCGGATTGATCAGTGCCGACTCCACCGGCTGTCCGAAGAGAAAGTCGGTGTTGGACACCACGTACTGGCCCAGCGGATCGCTCGACGCGACGACAACGCCGAGGGAGACCTCGTTGCTGCGTCCCGCCCGCCCGAGCTGCTGCCACAGGCTCGCGAGGGTGCCCGGGTACCCGGCGAGGACCGCCGCCTGCATCCCCCCGATGTCGATGCCCATCTCGAGGGCGTTCGTCGACACGACCGTGCGCACCTCCCCGCTGCGCAGACCCGCCTCGATGTCCCGGCGCTCCTTCGGCAGGTACCCCGAGCGGTAGCCACGCACCGCCTCCTTCGCCTGGGGCGTGGCCGGGCCGGCGTCGCGCAGGTACTGCGTCAGCAGCTCCACCTCGTGGCGCGAGCGGGCGAAGACGATGCTCTGCGCGCCTTCCTTCGAGAGCCGCTCCGTGATCGCGCGCGCCGAGTGCACAACGCCTCGGCGGATGCCCAGCTGCGCGTTCAGCAGGGGTGGGTTGTAGAGCCCGAGCACGCGCTCACCTCGTGGGGCGCCGTTGTCGTCGACGAGCACCACGTCGCGGCCCGTGAGCATCGAGGCAAGCTCGGCCGGGTTGGCGATCGTCGCACTCGAGCAGATGAACGTGGGATCCGAGCCGTAGAACGCGCACAGCCGGAGCAGGCGGCGCAGCACGTTGGCGACGTGCGACCCGAAGACGCCTCGATACGTGTGCAGCTCGTCGATCACCACGTAGCGGAGGTTCTCGAAGAGCCGCACCCACTTCGTGTGGTTCGGCAGCACGCCGGTGTGGAGCATGTCCGGGTTGGTGATCACCACGTGACCGGCCGTGCGCACGGCGCGGCGCGCGACCGGCGACGTGTCGCCGTCGTAGGTGAACGTCTTGAGGTCGATCCCCGCCGTGGTCACCAGCGAGTGCAGCTCGTGGAGCTGGTCCTGGGCGAGCGCCTTCGTGGGGAAGAGGTACAGCGCTCGCGTCGCCGGGTCGTCGACGACGGACTGCACGACGGGGACGTTGTAGCAGAGCGTCTTGCCGGAGGCCGTCGGTGTGACCACCACCTGGTCGCGCCCCTCGAGGGCGAGCGCGATCGCCTCGGCCTGGTGCGTGAATGGCTGCTCGATCCCGTCCTGCGCCAGCGCGCGAAGCAGGCGCTCATCGAGAGCGCGGGGCCACGAGGCGAAGCGCGCCGGCTGAGGCGGGATCGTGCGCCACTCGACCCAGCCATCGGCCAGATCGGGGTCAGCCTTGAGTGCAGCGATCGCGGTTTCGATGCCCATCCCTGGCCGCCTCGGAGCGCACACATGTTCGGAATGCTGAGGATAGGAGAACGGAAGTTCTGGTCAAGGGGGAGATGGCATGACGTTCGTGGCTGTCTCTGACGCAAGGTCAGTTGGACAATGCCCCGCGCGCCTGCGTGACCGGCTCGAGGGCGCACACCGGGGCGAACCACTGAGGGAGGAACGTGTGACCAGGGACTGGGCGCGAGGGCTGCTCGCGGCCTCGATGACCGCGGGGCTGCTGGCGGGCTGCGCGGGTGGCGGCAGCGCCGCACAGGAGCTGACCATCACGGCAACCGAGTACAAGTACGAGACCTCGGGCAGCGCCGTGCCCGGGTCGAACCTCATCAGCTTGAAGAACAGCGGGAAGGAAGTGCACCACGTGCAGCTCTTCCACCTCGCGCAGGGCAAGACGATGCAGGACCTCGGTGCCGGGCTGCAGGCCGGCGACCTCTCGAAGTTGCCGGGCAAGTTCGAGGGCGGCGTCGGGCAGCTCGCGCCCGGCGGCAGCGGGGAGCTCGAGGCCACGCTCGCGGCGGGCACGTACGCCATGCTCTGTTTCGTGCCCGCGCCGGACGGCGCGCCGCACTTCGTCAAGGGCATGATGCGATCGTTCGACGTGCAGGGCGAGGAGAACAGGGCCGCGTTCAAGGCCGCGGATGTGAAGCTCACCGCGAAGGACTACGCGTTCGACGCACCCGAGAAGATCAAGGCGGGTGAGGTGAGCATCGAGCTCACGAACGCGGGCAAAGAGTTCCACGAGGCCAACCTCTTCCGCCTCGCGACCGGTGTGACGCCCGAGCAGGCACTGAAGGCCCTCGAGTCCGAGGGCGCTCCGGCGGCAGCGGGCCCGCCGCCGTTCACCCCGGCGGGCGGTCCGCAGGGCATCCTGCCCGGGGAGAAGACGCAGGTCGTCGCCACCCTCGATGTGGGCAACTACCTCATCGTGTGCTTCATTCCGGACGCGCAGAACGTGCCGCACATCGCGAAGGGGATGGTGAAGCCGGTCGCCGTCGAGTAGCACGCGCAACCATCGTGATGACGAGGGGCCCGCATCGCGGGCTCCTCGCTTGCGCGCGGACGCGGCGCAGGCGGTAGGCTTGCGGCGCAGCGAAGGACACGACCAATGGCCACGGCGGCGATGACCAACCCGAAGACGTGCACGCACGACCGGCTCCTGGCGCGCTACCGCAACCGCAGCGCGCAGCTCGAGGAACAGCCGATGGGCTACAAGTGCCAGAGCTGCCTGGCGGAGTTTCTCCCCGCCGACCCCGTCGTGCAGCGCTTCCGTGCGATGAAGGCCGCCGAGACAGCAGAGCCCGCCGCCGCCGAGTAGCAGCCGAGCCGAGGCGGGGCATGCCCGGCGACGACAGGCGGAGCGAAGAGCCACAACCCGAGGCCTCGCCACCGTCATCGCCCGCGAAGGTCGAACGGCCGCGCGACCGCTTCGGGCGGCCGCTGGCTGCCGGAAGCACGAATCGCCTCGACCTCCCCGACTTCGACGCGCTCAGCATCGAGGACAACCACCGCCTCGCGATCGAGTTCTTCAACGATGCGATCTACTTCGGCGCCCACGAGGCGTGGGAGACCGCCTGGCGCGCCGCGCACGGCACTCCCGATGAGGCCTTCTTCAAGGCGCTGGCCCAGCTCGGCGCCGGCTACACGCACTACCAGCGCAACAACCCCCACGGCGCGCGAGCGCTCCTGACGCGAGCCGCCGCCGGCCTCGCGACCTACGCCTCCCCCCATCGAGGGCTGGACATCGGACGGCTAGTGGCCGCCATCGAGGCGGATATCGCACGGATCGGCGCACGCGGCCGCGACGACGGCGTGCCACCCCTCGAGCCACCGCAGATCTGAGGGGCAGCGCATGCTGCGTGCGGTCACCGGGCGCATTCGCGGGCACGTCCGCAACCACCACGGCCGCCTCCCTCGTCTCGTATCCGCCTGAACCCGGCGTACCCCGCCTGCCTGACTCCGACGTGCCCCGTCTGCCTGAGCGCGGCCCACCTCCGTTCGCCCTGAGCCTGTCGAAGGGCACGTCGTCAACGCGGGTACGAATCGAGCGCTCCTCCTGCCGGCTCAGGGGAGCAGAGTGTTTTCGTTCGTCTCCGAGCCCGCCCCTCTCCCTTCCCGGCCTCAGGCGGAGTGCTCAATGCGAGGCGACGCGGACCCCGGGCCCTTCGACAGGCTCAGGGCGAACGGGGAAGGCGAACGGGGAAGGCGAACGGGGAAGGCGGAGCGCCACCTCTATACTTGGCCCGTGACTGACGAGTTCCGCCTCCCGCCCGAGGGCATCGAGCGCGTGCCGCCCGCCTTCGCGTCCCGCCTGCTGATGGGCGGGCCCGTCACGCTGGTCACCACCAGCTACCGAGGCAAGTCCAATGTGATGCCGCTCGCGTGGGGCGCGCCGCTGTCCGGGAGTCCGCCGCTCATCGGCATCTCCGTCGAGCAGTCGCGGCACAGCGTCGACATGATCCAGCACTCGCAGGAGTTCGCCCTCAACTTCCCGACGTGGCCCCTGCTCCATCACGTGCAGTACCTCGGCGCGATGAGCGGCGACCGCATCGACAAGTTCGAGGCGACCCAGCTCGAGACCTTCACCGCCGCGCGCATCTCCGCGCCGCTCATCGAGGGCTGCGCCGCCTGGATCGAGTGCGCCGTCGAGCAGGTGATCCCGATCGGCGACCACGTGCTCTTCGTCGGCGTTCCGCTCGCCGTCCAGGTGGACCGCGAGGCGTTTGGCGAGCGCTGGCTCGTGGGCGCCGAGGAGAAGCGGCCGCTCCACTTCCTGGGGGCGAACCAGTACGCCCACCTCGATCGGGTGATGGAGGCGCGGATGCCGGCGCGCGGCGACGCGCCCGAGGCGTTCCTCGCGGAGCGGCTGGCCGAGGAGCTGGAGCTCACCCGCGAGGCGCGCGAGCGTCGCGAGGAGCAGCTCGGTCAGCTCCGCGAGGAGATCGAGGCGGGCAAGGCCGTCGACCTCGCCTCGCTCAGCCTCGAGGCCCTCCCCGACTTTGCTCGTCGCGTGCAGATCCTCGGTCCGGACGCGCCTGCCCGCGACGGCAACCCGTAGCTCCGCACGTGCGAGTGTGATGGAATGCCTCCGCTGGCGACGCCGCGGCGGTAGGATGAACGCGTTACCGACCGTGCCGGCGATGCCCGCGCACGGCCTCCCCGTTCTCACAGCAATCTGAGCGGCACGTAGGTTCTCGAAGGAGAGCGCAATGGACTGGGCTGACTCGGCCGAACAGGCGGCATTCCGAAACGACGTGCGAACATTCATCGAGGCGCGACTCCCCGAGCCCTACCGCAACGGCGGTGGAGGCGATGGGGAAACGGGTGGCTGGCAGGCCGACCGCAAGTCCGAGGACGCCTCGCGCCGCGATGTCGCGATCGCCTGGGCGAACGCCCTCGCCGAGCGCGGCTGGGTCGCCCCGCACTGGCCGAAGCAGTACGGCGGCGCCGGGCTGACCACGATGGAGCAGTTCATCTTCAACCAGGAGATGGCCGAGGCCCAGGCGCCCTCCGTGGGTGGCATGGGTGTCTCGCTGCTCGGGCCGACGCTGATCGTGCACGGCAACGACGAGCAGAAGGCGGAGCACCTCCCGAAGATCCTCTCGGGCGAGGTGGCGTGGGCGCAGGGCTACTCGGAGCCGGGTGCGGGCTCGGACCTCGCCTCGCTGCAGACCCGCGCCGTCAAGGACGGCGACGAGTACGTGATCAACGGCCAGAAGATCTGGACCTCGGGCGCCCACACGGCCGACTGGCTGTTCGCGCTCGTGCGCACGGACCCCGAGGCGCCGAAGCACCGCGGCATCTCGTTCCTGATGATGGACAAGGGCACGCCCGGCCTCACCGTGCGGCCGCTGATCAACATGGGCTGGACCCACGGCTTCAACGAGACGTTCTTCGAGGACGTGCGCGTCCCCGCGAGGAACCTCATTGGCGAGGAGAACCGCGGCTGGTACGTCGGCATGACGCTGCTCGACTTCGAGCGCTCCGGCATCTCGGGAGCCGTCGAGTACCGTCGCAACATCGCGGACATCCGCGAGTTCGTGAAGACCGAGGAAGGCCAGCGCGTCTCGCGACTGTCACAGTTCAACACGCTGCGCCATGACCTCGCCGACCGCGCCATCGAGACCGACGTGCTGTTCAACTTCGCGTTCCGCATCGTCTCGATGCAGGCCGCGGGCATCGTGCCCAACTACGAGGCCTCGATGAACAAGCTGTTCGGCTCCGAGGTGCACCAGCGCCTGTCGCGCACCGGCACCAAGCTGTTCGGGCTGTACTCGAACATCTGGCAGGACAAGCCGCTCCACGGCGACCGTGAGCT
>JADLFF010000011.1 GCA_020845735.1 Dehalococcoidia bacterium | reverse complement strand
GGACGGCACACCGAGCTCCTCGAGGCCGGCGGGCACTACCGCGAGATCTACGACCTCGAGCTCCGCGACCAGGAGGAGGCGCGCGCCGCCCTCCCCGAGGTCGCCGCGGCAGGGGACGCCTGATGGCTTACTGGGGCGGCGGTGGCCCATCCGGCTGGTCCGGCGGCGGGCCCGGCGAGGGCCCCGGCGGCGCCCGTCGAGGCCGGACGGACGGCTGGGACTACGACGAGCTGGGCAAGGTCTATGACCCGGCGCTGTTCCGGCGCCTCGTCCCGTTCATGGCCCCGTTCAAGGGGCGCGCGATCATGGCCGTCATCGCGATGGCCATCTACTCGGCCACCTCGTATGCCCAGCCCTACGTCATCGGTCGCGGCATCGAGCATCTCCGCTCGAACCCGAACACCGCCGACCTGGCCGTCGTGGGGTACTCCCTCGTCGGGCTCGCGGTCGTCTCGTGGCTGACACAGTGGTGGCAGCGGCTGATGACCGGGTACATCGGCCACCACATGCTGCTGGACCTGCGGAACCGCCTCTTCAACCACCTCCAGAAGCTGTCCCTGCGGTTCTACGACAACCAGGAGGTCGGTCGCGTGATGTCGCGCGTGACCTCGGACGTGGTGGTGCTGCAGGAGTTGCTCACGACGGGCCTCCTCAACGTGCTCGCCGACTTCCTCGGCCTCGGGCTGATCGTGTTCTTCCTCGTGGCCCTGGACTGGCAGCTCGCGCTCGTCTCGATGTCCGTCATCCCCGTGATGCTGGTGTTCATGTGGTGGTGGCAGCGGCGAGCGGCGAGCACCTTCATCCGCGTGCGGCAGGCGATCGCCCTCGTCAATTCGAACATCAACGAGAACGTGTCGGGCGTCCGCGTCGTGCAGTCGCTGGGCCGCGAAGGGAAGAACCTCGAGGAGTTCGAGCGCCTCAACCGCATGAACCTCAGCTCGAACCTGGATGCGAGCAAGCTCCAGGCCGCCGTGATGCCCATGGTCGAGCTGCTCTCGACGGTGGCGACCGTCCTCGTGCTGCTCGTGATTGGCGTGCGGCTCGCGAGCGGCAGCCTCAGCGCCGACTCCGCGCTGGGCTTCGCGGTCGCGTTCACGCTCTACATCCAGCGTTTCTTCAACCCCGTCCGCGACATCGTCCTCCAGTACACCCAGCTGCAGCGCGCAACCGCCGGCGCGCACCGCGTCTTCGAGTTGCTCGACTGGGTGCCCGAGATCCAGGACGCACCCGACGCCGTGGTGATGCCCGACATCCGCGGCCGGGTCGACTTCAACCACGTCGACTTCTCGTACATCGAGGGCGTGCCGGTCCTGCGCGACTTCGACCTGCATGTGCAGCCCGGCGAGACCATCGCGCTGGTGGGGCACACCGGCGCGGGCAAGACCTCGGTCACCGCGCTCATCAACCGCTCGTACGAGATCACGGGCGGCAGCATCGAGATCGACGGCGTCGACCTCCGCCAGATCGAGCGCGCC
Source organism: Dehalococcoidia bacterium (assembly GCA_020845735.1). GTDB lineage: Bacteria > Chloroflexota > Dehalococcoidia > UBA2979 > UBA2979 > RBC038. The sequence goes on along the minus strand of JADLFF010000011.1, from coordinate 7,521 downwards.
TCGCTGACCCGCCGGATGAGCGTGGTGCTGCAGGAGCCCTACCTGTTCTCGGGCACCATCGCCGACAACATCCGCTACGGGCGCCTCGATGCCACGGACGACGACGTTCACCGCGCTGCCGAGGCCGTCGGCGCGAACGTGTTCATCGAGCGGCTCCCCCTGAGCTATGCCACAGAGTTGCACGAGCGCGGCCAGAACCTCTCGGTCGGTCAGCGGCAGCTCATCGCCTTCGCGCGCGCGATCATCGCCGAGCCGCGCATCCTCATCCTTGACGAGGCGACCGCGAACGTGGACACGCAGACCGAGCGCGTGATCCAGCGCGCCCTCCAGGTCCTCCTCCGAGGGCGGACCTCCTTCGTCATCGCGCACCGCCTCTCGACGATCCGGGACGCGACGCGCATCGTCGTCATGGAGGCGGGCCACATCGCGGAGATTGGTTCGCACGAGGAGCTGATGCGCCACGGTGGCATCTACGCCGACCTCTATCGCATGACCTACTCGCGGCAGGGCGAGGGCGCCATCGCTGTTGCCGGTGACGGGTCGTAAACCTCGCACGGACCGCGCTCAGGCGCCCCGTTTCCCGCGTACTATGAGTGTTGCGAGGACGCAGAGTGTTGCGAGGACGCAGACTGTTGCGAGGACGCGACTCTCTCGGCGAGCGTGTCTCGATGCCCTCGACAGGCCGTCGAGGGGCGCAGAGCGACCACAGGCTTCTGGCGAACGGAGGCGTGAGATGGCAGCAAGGCGGCTGACGCGCGAGAAGAGCGGCGCGATGCTCGGCGGGGTGTGCGCCGGGATCGCGAACACCTACAACGTCGACGTGACCATCGTGCGCGTCGCGTTCGTGCTCCTCACCCTCTTCACGAGTGGGCTCGGTCTCGTGTTCTACGTCGCGGCCTGGCTGGTGATGCCGGCTGCCGGGCAGACCTCGCTGGGTGCGAGCGAGATCGCCCGCGCCAACGTCGACGACGTCGTGAGCACCGCGAGGCAGCGCGCCGCCGACCTCACACGGGTGCGACCGTCCGACGTGAAGAGTGGCGCACGGCGCGCCGCCGAGGACCTCAAGAGCGCCGCGCAGAACGCGAAGGACATGGTGAGCGGCAGGGCCGCGTCGTCCGCGTCGCCCGGCACGGGCGCAAGCTGGACCCCTCCCGAGGCGAACCCCCGCGGCCGGCACGGCGGGTTCAAGCCGCCTCAGTCGCGCCCGCCCGTGGACCGCACCTAGTGGCGCCCGGCGTCCTCACCGCGGAGGAGCGCGAGCGCCTCGTCGGACTCGTCGACGCAGGCGGCGTCGCGTTCTGGCGCTACCTCCACATCGCCCTCGAGGAGGTCCACGACGTGGGCCACGTCACGCTGCGCATGCCCATGCGCGCGGACCTCGAGACACGCCGCCCGGGAGTGATGCACGGCGGTGCGCTCGCCTCGCTGATCGATGCCGCCTGCGGCGGCGCCGTCACCACCCTCCGCCGCGCCGATGACGACACGTGGACCGGCCAGGCCACCACCGACCTCAACATCACGTACCTCAACGCCGCGACGACCGATGTCCTTGCCGAGGGCCGTGTGCTCCGCAGCGGCCGCGCGATCGCCTACGCCCAGGCCGAGATTCGCGACCTCGAGGGCAATGTCGTCGCCGTCGGACGCGCGACCTACATGATCCTCCGCCGCTGAGGCCTGCCTTACCTCGGCGCTCACGCTAACCCTAACGCGCACTGGAAAGTCCTCTGGTACGATGCGGCCGGGACTCGCGCCGCCGCACGGTCCCGAGGCGCTGCTGTGAGCCCACGGCCGCGGCCCAGGATGGCCTAGTGCACCGGGCGCGGGCATCGAAGTCGCGGCGGAGTTGTGGCCTGATCGAGCGCGTGACGACATGACCGGCGCATCGAGCTCGAACGAGTCGCCCATCGACGCGCCGTCGCGTGCGGCGCAGGCCGTCACGCCTCTCGTGCCGGCCGGCGACGCCACGCTCGCGCCTCCGCCTGAGGCGCCCGAGGCGACCACGGCTGCCCAGACCTCCACGGACCGGCCTCGACGCATTCGCACCTTCGAGTCGTTGATCGAGGTCCCCGCACTCCGCTGGTACCTGCTGTCGATGGCGGGGAACTGGTCCGCGATGCAGATGCAGCAGCTGACGCGGGGCTTCCTCGCGTTCCAGCTCACCGGCTCCTACGCCGCGCTCGGAGGCATCGAACTGGCGGCCGCCACGCCCCGCATCTTCCTCGCACTGACGGGCGGCGTGGTGGCGGATCGCGCGAATCGGCGGCTCTTGCTGCAGGTCGGGCAGCTGGTGCAGGCCGGCCTGGCCGCCGTTTTGTCGACGCTCCTGTTCCTCGAGGTGCTGCGCTTCGAGCATCTCGTGATCGGGGCCGTCGTGCAGGGGATCTCGAACTCCTTCGTGATGCCCTCGAGGCAGGCCATGATCCCCGAGATCGTGGGTCCGGCGCGGCTGATGAACGCGATCGGGCTGAACACCTTCACGATGAGCACCACGCGCCTGATGGCGCCCGCGCTGGCCGGCGTCATGATCGCGGCCTTCGGGGCGCAGTGGGTGTTCGCGACGATGACCGTCCTCTACTTCCTCGCGGTCGTCGCGATGTCGCGCGTGCCCGCCATCCGCGCGACGCGCACGCGACCTCAGGCCGGCGGGGCGGGTGGGGGCGCACTGCGCGACGTGAGTGACGCCCTGCGCTACCTGCGCGCCCAGCGCGTGCTGCTGTTGCTGCTCGGCATGCACATGTTCATCACCATCCTCGTCATGCCCTACCAGCGGCTCCTGCCGGGCTTCGTCGCCGAGGTGCTCAGCACCGACATCGACCAGGCGGCTCGCCGCCAGGGCCTCCTCCTGACGCTCACCGCCGTCGGTGCGCTCATCGGATCGCTGACCGTGGCCTCGCTGCCCAACGGCTTCCGAGGCAAGCTCCTCCTCGGCAGCATGGCGCTCTTCGGGTCGGCGCTGCTCGTCTTCTCGCAGCTCTCGCTGTTCTGGGTGAACGCCGCCGTGGTCGTCGTGCTCGGCGTCGGCCAGGCCGGTCGGCAGTCGCTGCAGACGATCCTGATCCAGACGCACGTGTCCAACGAGTACCGCGGCCGCATCAGCAGCATCCAGCTGCTCGAGGATGGCATCGAGTCGATCGGCATCTTCGCGATCGCCGTGGCGGCGGGCATCTTCGGCGTGCAGGTGGCCCTCGCGGGGGTCGCCGTCGCGTTGATCGCCCTCGCCGCCGGGCTCTGGGTCTTCGCGCCGACCTACCGCAACCTCGCCTGACCGACCCTCCGGACTGCGGGCGTCAGGCCGAGAACAGCTCGCCCGGGATCGCGCTCGTGTCGCCGAGCCGGCGGAAGATCGAGTAGCGCGGCGCGCCCTCGGGGTGGCGGCCGCGGGGCCAGTGCCAGACTTCGGTCACCGAGGCGTGTGGCACCTCCACCTCGGCCATCCACGGGTTCCTCGAGGTCAGTCCCCAGGCCCAGCGCAACCCGGCATCGATCACCCCCGCGTGCGTGACGATGGCGAGCGTGTCGCCCTCCGCGGCGTGCAGCACCAGCGACGTCATCAGCGCCGTGACCCGCGTCTGGAAGTCGGCGAGGGACTCCGTGCGACCACGGTGCTCGGGGTGCCAGACCGCGAGGTCGGGTCGTGCCGCCTGTACCTCGGCGTAGGAGCGGACGCCCTCCCAGCCGAGCAGGAACTCGCCGAGCGCCTCCTCGACGCGCACGTCCAGCCCGAGGGCAGGCGCGAGCCGCTCGGCGGTGGCGCGGGCACGCGTGAACGGACTCGCGAGGAGCGCCGTGACGCCCTCGGCGCCGAGCGCTGGACCAAGCCAGTCCGCCTGCGCCTCGCCTCGGGGGCTGAGCGGCGTGTCCGGCCCGAGGGCCACGCTGCCATCGATGTGGCCGTGTCGGATCAGCAACAGCCGCACCGGCGGCGCCTCACTCACGAGCTACTCCCCCGCCGCCGCCGTCATCCGTTCACGTGAGGCCGTACTGAGCGTAGTCGAAGGCCCGTCGAAGGGCTCCGCACCCCACCGTCGCTCTCATCCGTTCGTGGTGAGGCTCTCCTGAGCGCAGTCGAAGGGCCTGGCGAACCACACCGCCTGTATGCGAAAGGCCGATTCGAAGACGGCCCCGACATGGCAGCACGGTCAGCCCGAGGCCGCCCTACGGCCGCAGCCCGAGCACCGCCTCCACCTCGATCTCCACGCGGTGCGCGGGGAGCAGCAATCCCGCCACCTGGACCAGCGTCAGCGCCGGACGCGTCTCGCCGAGGACGGCGCGCAGGGCCGAGGTGACCGCCTCCCACTCCTCGACGCGCGTGATGTAGACCCGAGCAGTGACGATATCAGTGACACTGCCACCCGCCTCGCCGAGGGCGCGCGCGATCACCTCGAGGGCGAGCGCCGTTTGCTCCTCGACCGTCGCCGGCACGGTGCCGTCGGGCCTCGTGCCGGTTGTCCCGGCGACCCAGGCACGATCACCGACGACGACCGCCCGCGAGTAGCCGACGCGCTCCTCCCACGGTCCGCCCGAGGAGATCCGGCGCCGCTCTGTCATCCCGCCGACGCCTCGGGGGCCGGTGGCGCGTCGAAGAGCGACGCCTGCGCCGTGCTCGCGACCGGCACCACGCTCGGCGCGGGCACCTCCAGGCCGAGGTGGACGTAGGCGAGACGGCCCGCGATCCGGCCTCGAGGGGTGCGCTGGAGGAAGCCCAGCTTGAGCAGGTACGGCTCGTACACGTCCATGATCGTGTCCGGCTCCTCGGAGATCGCCGCGGCCAGCGTGTCGAGGCCGACCGGTCCGCCGTTGAAGCGCTCGATGATCGCGCGCAACAGCTCGCGGTCCATCGCATCGAGGCCCAGCTCGTCGATCTCGAGACGTTCGAGGGCCGCACGTGCGAGGTCGAGCGTGATCGTGCCGTCGCCCTCGACGTCCGCGTAGTCGCGCACGCGCCGCAGGAGGCGGTTCGCGACGCGCGCCGTGCCTCGCGAGCGGCGCGCGACCTCGACGACCGCTGCGTCCTCGATCGTGCAGCCGAGCACGGTCGCGGACCGCCGCAGGATGCGCCCGAGCGCCTCCTCGTCGTAGAAGTCGAGGCGGTACGCCGCGCCGAAGCGGTCGCGCAGCGGCTGCGAGATGAGGGCGAACCTCGTCGTCGCACCGATCAGCGTGAAGCGGTTGAGGCGCAGGCGCACGTCCCGCGCCTTCGGCCCCTTGCCGAGGATGATGTCGACCGAGAAGTCCTCCATGGCCGGGTAGAGCACCTCCTCGACCGCGAGGGGGAGGCGGTGGATCTCGTCGATGAACAGCACGTCGCCGCTCTGCAGGCTCGTGAGCAGCGAGGCGAGGTCGCCCGACCGCTCGATCGCCGGGCCGCTCGTGATCCGGATCGAGACGCCCATCTCGGCCGCGACGATCATCGCCAGGGTCGTCTTGCCGAGGCCGGGCGGGCCGTGGAACAGGACGTGGTCGAGGGGCTCCTCGCGCGCCTTCGCCGCGCGGATCGCGATGTCAAGGTTGCGCTTGACCGCCTCCTGGCCGAAGTACTGGTCGAGGCGGCGCGGGCGCAGAGTCGTCTCGACGCCGAAGTCCTCGACCGTGGGAGCGGGCGCCAGGGGGCCACTGCGCTCCGGCCGAGGCCTGCGTCCGCCCTCGCCATCCCTCGATGTCGCCACGCGCTCCCTCGCCTTCGTCGGCGTCGAGTATAGAGCGACGAGCCCCCTCGACGAACACACGTTCGCCGTTCCCTCACGGCCGGCCGCCCTCGAGGCGGTCATCCGTTCGTCGCGAGGTCCGCTGTCATCCGCTCGGGAGCCGTCGCCTTGATCCGTTCGTGGTGAGCCTGGCGAACCACACCGCCTTCCGCCGAAGGCGCGAATCGAGGCCCTTCGAACAACCGAGGGCGCCCGCGCGCTACGCTCCCGCGGGCATCGCAGGACCGAGACAGGAGCACGCCGTGTTTCGAGCGGAGCGCATCGGCGACGGCCCCATCCTCACGCCGCACCTGGACGAGCGGATGGGCGCCAACCTCGCCGGACCGTCGCTCGTGCGCGTGCCCGAGTGGGTCCCGAACGCACTCGGGCGGTACTACCTGTACTTCGCGCACCACAACGGCGCGTACATCCGCCTCGCCACTGCCGACCGCCTCGAGGGGCCGTGGCGCATCCACACGCCCGGCACGCTCCAGCACGCCGAGTCGCACTTTCCGAGCGACATCGGTGCCCCGCCTGCCGACCGCGTCCTGCCGCCCGGCGCCGTGATCTCGACGCCGCACATCGCCTCGCCGGACGTGCACGTGGACGAGGAGCGACGGCAGTTCCGGATGTACTACCACGGGATCATCACGCACGGGACCCAGCGCACGCGCGTCGCCGTCTCCTCGGACGGCGTGCACTTCGAGGCGTTCGAGCCCATCCTCGGCACCTCGTACTGGCGCGGCTTCGAGCACGGCGGCTGGTACTACGGCCTCACGATGCCGGGGCACATCCAGCGCTCGCGCGATCCCCTCGGACCGTACGAGCTTGGGCCGACCCTGTTCGCCTCGAACATGCGCCACGCCGCCGTGCGCGTCGAGGGCGACACGCTGATCGTCCTGTACACGAACGTCGGCGAGGAGCCGCCCGAGAAGATCCTCGCGACCACCATCGACCTGCGCGGCGACTGGATGCAGTGGCGCATCGGCGAGGTCACGACCGTCCTCGAGCCGGAGCGCGACTACGAGGGCGCCGACCTCCCCCTCGTCACCTCCATCCGAGGCGAGATCAGCACGCGCGCGCGCCAGCTCCGTGACCCCGCGCTCTTCGAGGAGGACGGCCGCCTCTACCTGCTCTACGCCGTCGCCGGCGAGTCCGGCATCGCCCTCGCCGAGCTCCACCGGGAGTAGCGTGGCGGAGAGCCCCGCTCGCACGTCCTCATCCGTTCGAGGCGCGGGCCATCCTCGCGGGCGGCGCCGTTATCCGTTCGTGGTGAGCCTGGCGAACCACACCGCCGTCGGCCGAGGGTATGAATCGAGCCCTCTGCGGGTAGCGCCGTCCCCCGTTCGTGGTGAGCCTGTCGAACCACATCGCGGTGATCCGGAGGTACTCGATTCGCCTCCGGCGAGTCCGACGGGCCCTTCGACAGACTCAGGGCGAACGGATGACGGCGGGGGCGCGCATGTGCGGAACGGGCGCTACCCCACCGCAAGCGAACGCACGGCTTGGCACGGCCGGACACCGGAGTGGGGAGCGCGAGGGGCGAAGGGCCCCTCGCACGAGAAGGGTGGGTGGGCGGGTAACCGGCGCGGAGCGCCGTCCGCTCGCTACAGCTCCGGGAGGGTGACGCGCTCGCGCTCACGCTCCTCGGCGGAACCCTCCAGCGAGGGGCCCTCCGTGCGGTGCGACAGGCGCGAGGCCATCGCCTCGGCCTCGGCGGCCGCCTGCGCCTCCTGCTTCGAGCGCACGTCGTTGTAGCAGTTCGAGCAGTACACCGGCCGGTCGCCACGAGGCACGAACGGCACCTCGGTGGCCTGCCCGCACTGGAAGCAGTGCG
>JADLFF010000010.1 GCA_020845735.1 Dehalococcoidia bacterium | reverse complement strand
TCTCGCGCGTTCGCTCGGCGACGTTCACCAGCATGATGTTCATGACGCCGATGCCGCCCACGAGGAGCGAGATGCCGGCCACGCTGCCGAGGAGGATCGAGAGGGTGCGGCTGACCTCGCCGGCCGCACCGAGGAGGTCCTCCTGGCTCTGGACCGTGAAGTCGGGCGTGGCCACCGAGTGGCGCTCCTGGAGGAAGCTACTGACCGCGGCGGTCACGATCTGCTGGTCGACCTTCTCACCCGTCTGGACGTTGATCTGCTGGACGAACACCTGGCCCGTCGGGTTTCGGACGAAGTTGAGGCGGCTCTGGATGGTCGGGAGGGGGACGAAGACGTAGTTGTCCGCCTCGCCGGTGCCGCCCCTCGCTGCCATGGTGCCGACGATCCGGAAGTTGAGGCCGATGCGGCCTCCGGCGAAGGTGATGCGCATCGTCTGGCCCACCGCGTCGCCATCGGGGTAGAGCGACTTCGCGACGGCCGAGCCGAGGACGACCGTGAGCGCTCGGCGGTCGACGTCTGAGTCCGAGAAGAACTCGCCCTCTGCGGTGGGTGACGAACGGACCGTGGTGTAGGCGGGCGTGGTGCCGACGATCGTGACCGCCGTGTTGTTGGAGCCGGCGATCGCCTGCGCGGGCACGGTGACCTGAGGCGCGACGCCGGTCACGCCGGGGATCGCGGCGCCCGCGATCGCCTCGGAGTCCGCGAGGGTGAGGGTGGCGCCACCGCCCTGTTGCCCTCGAGCGCCGCCGGTGTCCTGGGCCGCGCCCGGACGCACGAAGAGGAGGTTGGCGCCGAGGCCTCGGATGCGGTCCTCGACGCCCTTCTGGCTGCCCTGGCCGACGGCGATGAGCACGATGACCGACGACACGCCGATGATCATCCCGAGGGTGGTGAGGGCGCTGCGCAGACGGTTGGAGTTGAGCGCACGGAACGCGATGGCGGCGGCGTCGCGGAGACTCACGAGGCGCTCCCCGGCGCGGCTGCGCCGGTCGCCATCGATGCCTGCCACGCCGAGGGGGTGCCCTGCCACACCACCTGGCCGTCGCGCATCCGGATGAGGCGGGCAGCGTGCGCCGCCACGTCGAACTCGTGGGTGACGAGGATGACGGTGATCCCGTGATCCCGCGACATCTCCCCGAGGATCCCCATCACCTCGGCGCCGGTCTGCGTGTCGAGGGCGCCCGTGGGCTCATCGGCGAGCACGATGCGCGGCTCGACCACCAGCGAGCGTGCGATGGCCACGCGCTGTTGCTGGCCGCCGGAGAGCTGCGTCGGCTGGTGGTGGGCGCGCTGGAGGAGGCCCACACGGTCGAGTGCGAGGGCCGCGCGGCGGCGGCGATCGGGCGGGGACACGTGCTGGTAGACGAGCGGCAACTCGACCTGCTCGATGACGGAGAGTCGCGGGATGAGGTTGTAGGACTGGAAGACGAAGCCGAACACACCGCCTCGGAGGGTGGCGCGCTGGTCGTCGGAGAGTTTTGCGACATCGGTGTTGTCGAAGTAGTAGGCGCCCGCCGTGGGTCGGTCGAGGCAGCCGACGATGTTCATCAGCGTGCTCTTGCCGGAGCCGGACTGGCCCATGATCGCGACGAACTCGCCGGCCTCGATGTCGAGGTCGACGCCATCGAGGGCGCGCACGAGCTCGCCGCCGATGCGGTAGTGGCGCTGGATGCCGCGGAGCCGGATCACCGGACGCCGCCTCCGCCGAACGGACCGGCGGGTCCTGCGCCTGCGCCTGCGCCGGCTCCGCCGACGCCGATCGCCTGGTTGCCGGTCGTCGTCTTAGCGGCGGCGGTTGCCGCCGCGCCGGGAGCGGCGGTGATGATGAGGACCGTCTGGCCCTCCTCGAGACCCTGGGTGATGATCGTGTTGGTGCCGTTGGTGCTGCCGACGGTGACCGGCACGCGTTCCTCGGCGCCCTCCGTGTTGCGGATCGTGACGTAGGACTGCCGGTTCTCGCGCTTGATGGCGCTGTTTGGCAGCTGGAGGACGTTCTCCTGGACGCTGAGGAGCAGCGTCACGGTCGCGTTCATGCCCGGAGCAGGGAGCGCGCTGAGGTCCGGCGTGGCGCCCTGGGCACCCTGTCCGCCCTGAGCACCCTGGCCCGCAGCCGCAGCGCCCTGGCCTCGAGCGCCTGCACCGGCTCCCGCGCCTGCACCGGCTCCCGCACCAGCACCGGCTCCCGCTCCTGCGCCCGCGCCGGCTCCTGCGCCGCCGAAGGCACCCGCACCGGCTCCGGCGCCCGTACCGCCCGCCTGGCGGGCCACGGCCGCATTGCCCTGGAACAGCGTCCCGAGCTGGTCGCGAGCCTCACGGAGGGCATCGCCGGTCACGATCTCGGCCTGGACCGGGTAGGTGACCACGCCCTGGGAGACCGTCGGCAGCGTGCTGATGCCTCGAATGCGGACCACGACGGGGCGTCCGGCGAGGGCATCGAAGAGTGCGAGCCCGTACTGCCCGGCCTTGAGATTCGGCAGATCCGACTCGGAGATGGTGAGGTCGACGCGGATGGCGCCCGGGTTGTTGATCGTGATCGCCGGGCTTGCCGACTGCGCGCCGACGTTGATCGCGACCGCGCTGACCGAGCCGTCGAAAGGTGCGCGGAGGACGGTGTCATCGAGGGCGTCGCGCGCCTGCTGGAGGGCGATCTCGGCGGAGCGTACCGCCTCCTGCTGGAGCTGGATCTCGAAGGATGTGGGGCCGGCCTGCAGCTCCTGCTGCTTCGCGCGTGCGGAGCCGAGTGACGCCTCGGCGGATGAGACGGAGGCCTGGGCCTGGGAGACATCGAGGGGGTCGGCCGCCCGGTCGAGGTCGACGCGCTTCGCCTCGGCGTTTGCGAGCGAGGCCTTCGCGCCATCGAGGTTCACGGTGGCCTGGACGTAGGCGTTGTTCGCGCTGATCAGGTCGCGCGCGTTGCCCGGGAGCGTGGGTGAGACATCGGCGCCGGTGACGCCCGTGAAGAAGCCGAGCCGCTCGATCGCCTCGGGCGCGAGGGGGAGATTGTCCGGCCCGCAGCGGATCCCGGAGATGGCGTGGTTAGTGCACATGACGTTCTGCGCCGCGAGGAGCAGTCCGTAGGTGTTCTTGACGTTGAGCTCGGCCGTTTCGACGTTGCCCCGGGCCTGTTGCACGGCGACATCGGACGCCACGAGGTCGACGCTCTCGGCGCCGCGCGTGAGCTTGTCGAGGGAGGCGCGCGCCCCGGCGAGCTGGGCCTCGGCGCCCACGATCGCCTGCGCGGCGGACTGCACCTCGGAGGAGGTGGCTGGCGCGGTCAGCTGGGCGAGCTTCGTGCGAGCCGACGAGAGGTTCAGCTCAGCCGTGTCGAGCTTGCGTCGGGCGTCGCGGTCCTCGATGCGGGCGAGCTCCTGGCCCGCCGTGACCGTGTCGCCGACGCGCACGGAGACCCCCGTGACGCGCCCGCTGGCGGCGAACGCGAGCGCGGCCGACTGGCCCGCCGCCGCGGTACCCGAGGTGCTCAGCGTGCTCGCGAGGGGGCCGCGCGTGACCTGGACCTCGGTGATGGTTGGGGGCACGACCGGCGCGGCCGTGAACCACTGGCGGTACCCGAAGTAGCCCGCGGCTCCGACGACGCCGAGGATGGCCGCCAGCCACGCGGCTCGGCGCAACCTCGAGGGGCGAACGAGCGCATCGATGTCGGCGATCGCGCGCTCCGCCGAGCGGGCTTCAGTGGCAGCCATTGGTGACCTCGGATCAAGCGGAGGCGGGCCTCCGCGGGACGATGCTGAAAACGATGACTTCGAATGTACTCCCCACCTGACGACCCGACATTAGGCGTTGATTAGTTGACCGGTCGTTCGCCGGCGCGATCGAGGCGGGCGATCGCCGTCCGTTATCGTGGGGGCGGCGGCGCAGCCGCGAGCAGGACGCCTCGGGCGGTGGTTTACTGCGCGCACCGGGCGAACAGGGGGGACGGGCATTGACCAACCGAGGGCTTCCCACGCGCACACTGGGCCGAACGGGCCTCGATGTCACGACGCTGGGCTACGGCGCGATGTCGCTCGACGCGCGGTTCGGGCGCACGATTTCGCAGGATGAGGCGACTGAGGTGCTGCACGCCGTCCTCGATGGGGGCGTGAACCTCATCGACACGTCGCCGGACTACGGACCGAGCGAGGAGCTCATCGGCGGTGCGATTGCAGGCCGGCGCGCCGAGTACGTGCTGGCGACCAAGGTCGGCTGCCCCGTCGCCGTCGAGGGCGGGCACGTCTACACGCGCGAGAACATCGTGGCTGCCGTGGAGCAGAGCCTGCGGCGGATGCGGACCGACCACCTCGACATTGTGCAGTTCCACGGGAGCCCCTCGCGCGCCGTCCTCGAGGAGCACGACGCCATCGGCGTGCTGCGGGAGCTGCAGCAGCAGGGGAAGATCCGCTTCGTCGGCATGTCGGGGACGATTCCCAACCTCGAGGAGCAGGTGGGGATGGGCGCGTTCGACGAGTTCCAGATTCCCTACTCGGCGCTGCAGCGCGAGCACGAGGCGCTGATCACCTCGGCGGCGCGGGCCGGGGCCGGCACCGTGATCCGAGGTGGCGTCGCGCGTGGCGCGCCTGCCGAGGACAAGGGCTGGAACATCCGGCGGCTGCCCGAGGTGCCGGACGAGCGCCCGCGCGCGACGTGGGAGGGTGCGCACCTCGACGACCTGCTGGACGGGATGAGCCGCATGGAGTTCATGCTGCGGTTCACGCTCAGCCATCCCGACGTGCACACGACGATCGTGGGGACCGCCAACCTCGAGCACCTGCGTGCCAACCTCGAGGTTGCCCGGCAGGGACCGCTCGCCGCGGACGTCTATGCCGAGGCCAAGCGACGCCTTGATGCCGCGGCGGGCGCCGCCTCGTGACGACGTGGTGGGATGCCCGAGACGCCGACCGGCCGCTGGCGTTCACCGGGAACCCCCTCGTGCGTCCCGTCACGGAGGCCCACGAGGCGGAGTGGGTGCAGCGCCAGCTCGATGACCCGGCCGGGCGCTACCTCGCGATGCGGCGCCTGGAGGCGCTGGTGTCCGGCGAGGAGCCACGGTTGGCCTGGCGGGACGCGCGCATCCTCGGGAGCCTGAGCGAGGGCGCGTTCCCGGTGTTCCTCGGGACTGCCGAGGGCATCCCGCACTTCGCGGTCGCCGTCGACGAGCTCGAACCGGACGAGGTAGGCGCGGGCAGCGCGTTCGTCGATGCGCGCACGCTGGCCGCGCAGCTCCCGGCTCCGGAGGTCGGCATCCTCGGGCAGGCGCGCGCGCTCGTCGACTGGCACGCGCGGCATCGATTCTGCGCGCAGTGCGGGGCGCCCACGGAGCACATCGAGGGCGGCGCGCGGCGACGGTGCGTGCGCTGCGACGCGCGCCACTATCCGCGCGTGGACCCCTCGGTGATCATGCTCGTCGAGCACGAGGGGCGGCTGCTGCTCGCGAGGCGGGCGACCGCGCCGGGGAACCGCCGATCGTGCCTCGCCGGCTTCCTCGAGCCCGGCGAGAGCATCGAGGAGGCCGTGACGCGGGAGGTGTTCGAGGAGGCCGGGGTGACCGTGCGCGACGTGCGCTACGTGACCTCGCAGCCGTGGCCGTTCCCCTCGCAACTGATGATTGGCTGCCGGTCGACCGCCGTGAGCGACGAGGTGCACGTCGACGGGACCGAGATCGCAAGCGCCGAGTGGTTCGACCGCGCCGAGGTGCGCGCGGCGGTCGAGGGGCGCAGCGCCGTCCTCGATATCCCGGGGTCGATCGCGATTGCGTACCACCTCATTCGTGGCTGGGCGTACGAGCAGGGCTAGCGGGGCGAAGCTCCTCGGGAGGGGGCGGCGGTGCAGGCGTATCGACTGACAGCAGGCGGCGGCATCGACGGGCTCACGCGCGTCGAGCTGCCCGATCGGACACCGGGGCCGGGCGAGGTGGTCATCCGGGTGCGCGCGACGTCGCTGAACTACCGCGACCTCGGGCTCGCGCGGCGGTCAGCCTCGGCGGTGGTGCCGCTCTCGGACGGGGCCGGCGAGGTGATCGCGGCCGGCGAGGGCGCACGCCTCGAGGTGGGTGCGCGCGTCGCGGGGTGCTTCATGCCGTACTGGCGTGACGGCGACGTGACGCCCGAGTACCAGCGGGACGCCCTCGGTGGGAGCGTGGACGGCGTGCTCGCCGAGCAGATCGTGCTGCCTGCGCAGTCGGTTGTGCGGATCCCGGAGTACCTCAGCTTCGAGGAGGCGGCGACGCTGCCGTGCGCGGCCCTCACCGCGTGGAACGCCATGTTCGAGGCGACGCGGCTCAAGCCGGGGCAGACCGTGCTGCTCCTCGGGACTGGCGGCGTCTCGATATTCGGGCTGCAGCTCGGCGTTGCGGCGGGGATGCGCACCATCGTGACCTCGAGCAGCGACGAGAAGCTCGAGCGGGCGCGCGCCCTCGGGGCGCACGTGACGGTGAACTACCGGGAGCGCGAGGACTGGGAGCGCGCCGTCCTCGATGCTACGGGGGGCCGAGGGGTGGACCTCGTGCTCGAGGTGGGGGGCGTCGGCACGTTCGCGAACCGGAATGTATGCTAGGCACACTCCCCTAGCAAGAGGACCTGTGCCCTCCGTCGGCGTTTACCTTCGTATCAGTCGTGACCCTGGTGAACAGCAGGCGACCGCCCGGCAGCGCGCGGACTGTGTCGCGTTGTGCGCCGCGCGTGGCTGGGACATCGCGGGCGTCTACGAGGACGTAGATGTCAGCGCGTACAAGCGCCGCGTCGTCCGCCCGCAGTTCGAGGCCATGCTCGAGGCGATCCGCGCTGGCGAGATCATGGGCGTGGTCGGCTGGCGCCTCGACCGCATCGCACGCCAGCACCGCGACCTGTCCCGGCTCATGGACGCGCTCGAGGACGCCAAGGGATTCGTCGCCACCGTCGCCGACTCGATCGACACCAGGACGCAGGGCGGCAGGCTGCACGCCGAGATCCTCACCAGCCTGGCCCGTACCGAGAGCGAGAACATCAGCACCCGCGTCAAACGTGCGGCACTCGAGCGGGCACGGGCCGGCAAGCCGTCCGGTGGTGGGCGTCGCCCCTTCGGTCTCAACGCGGACCGCACCGAGCTCGTACCCCACGAGGCCGAGTTGGTACGCGAGGCGGCCCAGCGCATCCTCGATGGCGAGTCCCTGCGCGGCGTCGTCACCGACTGGCACCGTCGCGGCATCCGCACCGTCGGCGGCACACGGTGGGCGTCCTCGACGCTGCGGCGGCTGTTGTGCTCGTGGCACATCGCAGGGCAGCGAGAAGTCGAAGGGCGCACCGTAGAGGCCTCGTGGCCGCCAATCGTCCAGATTGCCGCCGTGGAGCGCCTGCGGGCCATTCTGCAGGACCCATCGCGTCGCAATGCGGGTGTCGGGGCGCCGAGGAAGTATCTGTTGAGTGGGCTCGCGACGTGCGGGCGGTGTGGGACGCCGTTGGTATCGAAGGTGACAGCTGCGAGCCGAGCGCGGTACGTGTGCCCACCGGGTGTGGGGTGTGGCGGGATCGCGCGTCAAGGTATGGCGCTCGATGCGTTCGTGCGTGACGCGATTCTTGCCGTTCTCGATGGTGTGGACGTGTCGCGTTTCGAGTCGAACCAGGGCGAGGACCACTCGGGCGAACTCGTACAGCAGATCCGCGACGACGAGCACGCGCTCGAGGACCTGGCGAGTGATTACTACGTGCGCCGCGAGATCACCCGCGCCATGTTCTACGCCACGCGCGACACATTGCAGGCGCGCATCGAGGCCAATCGCGCACTACTGGCACGCGCCTCGCGCTCTCCGTTGGCGGGCATGGTGGATGTAGGGCGTGAAGTCGGGGCGCGCTGGGAGCGTGAAACGGTCGAGTGGCGTCGCGCCGTCGTGACCACTGTGATCGATCGCATCGCCGTGTTGCCGGCCAAGTCCGGTACGGCCACTTTCGACCCGAGCAGCGTCGCGATCACCTGGAAGTTCTGACGCGCCATGAGATGGATATGGATGAGGCTCTAGCGCATTTCCTTGACAGGCACATAACCCGTGCGTAAACTTGGCTCATGCGACGCACGGACGCGGCCCTCATCGCAGAGCAGTGGGACTACCACTTCATCAAGCAACGTACGCTCCGATTGCGCGCGATGGCCGACGCTGCCCCCGATTCCTATGACCCTGATGTTATCCGTGCGGATGAACAGCGCAGACTAGCCGTCATTGACCGCGACGCCGCTCGCGAGTTTTCACGACTACGTGAATGGACTTCGGCGCTCGTGCGTGCATGGGCACAGCGCGACGGCGCGACCACCGTTCGCAAGGAAATCACAGACTCACTGCGACGGCTCGCTGAGCTGCTTGCTGAGTCAGCAACCAAGGTCGCCCCAACCCAGTGGAGACGGCGCGAATTACCGCCGTTGGCCGCGGGGCTCCTCGCCTCCGTCACGCTCGCCCCACGCGCGCCCGCGCACTGCCTCACTGCGATGGTGAGGCTCTAAGACCCCGCTGCCTCGCCATCGCCCACCTCGCGGGGTGTGGTGGTGAGGCATCAATGTCGAACGAAGATCTCCGCATTGCGGCATCCTCCCTGGCGCGGCTGCGCTGGGACGCCGCGACCGACGAGCAGCGCAAGTCCGTATCTCAGGCCCTCGCGCGAGGCCGCCTGGTCGCAGCTGCGCGAAAACTCGACCCGGACGGCACTCTCAGGCTCGTGGAGCGCGCTCACGCGCTGTTCGATGGCGGCGCAGAATGACCGCCGTCGCCGAACTCGTCCGCCAGCAACGCATCGAGCAGGGGCTAACGCCAACCGTCACAGACGAGTCGGCGCTTCGCCGCCTGGCCGCCCTCGTCGTGCGTGAGCGTGTGGTGCGGCAGTGAACGCCGACCCGGATCGCCTGTACTGGGACGAGGCACGCCGAGATGCATCTCGAGCGCGTGTGGCGGCGCTGGTGCCAGATCGAGAGGTGCGCCGTGGCTGAGGCAAGAAAGCGCCCCGCCCCTGGGGGGAGCGGGGCAGTGCAGGCGGCCAGGGCAGGCACGCACACCGATTGTAGCGCGCCCGCACCCATCGTGTTCGTGGCGAGCCCTCACACCCTCGTGCGATTCGCCCGCCTCGCCAACCTCCGAGGTGGTGGCGCAGTCGTCACCCAGCTCTACCGCCGCGGGCAACTTCGGTGCCGACGATGAGCGTGCGCTTGATGGCCGCTGTCTGGGCCTCGGATCTACCGCACGTCGAGCGCGATGTGGCGCTGGCAGTGGCGGACTTCGCTAACGACGCCGGCGACAGCATCTTCCCGTCGCAGGCGCACCTCGCGTGGAAGCTCGCGATCACTGACCGCCAGGTGCGCCGCGGCCTGCGCGGACTGATCGATCGTGGCGTCCTCGTGCCTGTGTCGGGCGCACGAGGCGGGCGGAGACCGGTCGTCTACCGCTTCGACGCCGGACGCCTACCAACCCGCCCACCGTGGCGCGAACCCGGACCACCAGTCCGCGTTGAGAGCACCAACCCGGACTCACCGTCCGCGTTAACCCGGACCACCAGTCCGGGCACCCCGGACACACAGTCCGACGTAACCATCAATAGAACCATCAATGGAACCAATAAGAGAGCACGCAATCTCTCGATCTCTGGTTCTGAGCAGGGAAGCACAGGGAATGAGCACGAACACCCTCTTGCAAAGTACTCCAGGCGATCTTGAGTGTTGGTGTGGAGGATCGAGATCGATCAAGAACCACGAGGGCACACCTGTATGGCCTGACCAACTCTCGGCCTCACGCCCTCGCGGGTGGGATCCCACTCGATATACCTGGTGCCCGTGCGAACGCGCCCAGGACGAGCGTGCCCACTACCTGCGGTTGTGGCGCGCGAGAGTGTCAGAGCGGAAAGACCTTTACGCCGACCAGTCGCACATTCCGCTGAGGTTCTGGGGCTACTCACTCACCGAGTCTCCCGCGCGATTCGCGAACCCTGACCTCGTGCAACAACTCACCAACCCCGATATCGACGCGGACGAGGCAAGCTTCTACCTATGGGGCGACGTGGGACGCGGCAAAACTGGACTGGCCGTCGCGTACGCGATGACTCGGCTCGCCTGGGACAACCCCGACGTGATGCCATCGTCGGTGTCTTACTGGCCCGTTTCGCGCCTGCTACGCGAGATCCGCTCGTCCTTCGGTGGCGATGCCCAACTCGAGGCGTCGATCTTCAAGGAATGCCGCGCGGCATCGCTCCTGATCCTCGATGACATCGGCGTCGAAAAGCCAACCGAGTGGATGCAGTCGACGCTCTACGAGATCGTCAGCGTTCGCCACGAGGAACGCTGCGCGACGCTGTTCACCTCGAACCTCAGCATCGCGGAACTGAACGCACGCATTGGCGAACGCACCACCTGGCGCATCATCGAGATGTGCGGTGCCGAGAACATCGTGCACGTCGCTGGCCCCAACCTGCGAGACCGCGCATGACGCCCTCATGCCCCAGGTGTGGTGGCCCGAGTGTCGCGCGCAACGTGCTGTGCGCAGCGTGCGTGGCGGACGACCGCCTGTACGAGGCGGCTACCCCCTACCCCATCGCGATTTTTTGCGCGATCCCCTCGGTGGAATCCGGCAGAGGCGATACGTGGATTGCGCCGCCGCGCTGTGGTGAGGCAAGAGGGGACGCGCCCGCAGTGGAGGGTGGTGGTATGAAATTTTTGGCTAACACGGTGGACACCGCGAATCTCAATGTCGCGATCTCTGCCCCTCGCAGGTTGAATCGAAAGGGTCCAAATATGCCCGGTCCAGCACCTGAGCCCTCGAACATCCGCCGACTGCGCGGGAATCCGTCGCACCGGCCCCTGAATCCCAACGAACCGCAGATGCCCCTCCTCGAAGGTGAGGTAAAGCCACCCTCGTGGCTCCCAGCGCCCGCACGACGCTACTGGCGGGAGCTTGTCGGGCACGCGCAGGCGATGCGGGTGCTGACGGCTGCGGACCTGCCCGCGCTCGCGCTCATGGCGCAGGAGTTCAGCATCTACGTCCAGGCGCAGGCGGTCCTCGCGCGCGAGGGCCAC
>JADLFF010000009.1 GCA_020845735.1 Dehalococcoidia bacterium | reverse complement strand
GCTACACGATCGCCACGAAGCCGACCAACAACTACGAGCACGTGGTCATCGAGCGGCGCTACGACCTCTGGCTGGACAACCGCCCGACCAGCCTCTTCCTGCTCCGCCGCAACGATGTCCCCGGCCCGCCCTGACCTCGTGACCCGCGACGCGCAGCCCGGTGCAGGCGGCACGGCCGGCGCGGTCGCCGAGGCGTGGCGCTACCCGGTGAAGTCGCTGGGCGGCATCGAGGTGCACGCGCTCACCCTCGATGCGCGCGGCGTCACAGGGGACCGCCGCTTCGCCGTCTACGGCGCCGACGGCAAGATCGGCAGCGGCAAGTCGACGCGCCGCTTCCGGCGCATGGACGGACTCCTCGAGTTCGGCGCGACGCTCGATGAGGCGGGCGCGCTGACGCTGAGGACGCCGGAGGGCGCCCTGCTGCTGGTCCCCTCCCCCGAGGCGGATGCGGCGCTCTCGGCCCACCTCGGGGAGACGGTGCAGGTCCGGCCAGAGGCCGCAACCCCGCACTTCGATGCCGGCGCGCTCCACCTGATCACTACTGCCGGCCTCGAGTGGCTCGCGGCACGCCTCGGCGGTCCGGTCGCGGCCGCACGCTTCCGCCCCAACCTCGTGATCCGCACGCCCGGCCCGCCCTCACCGGGCGTCGAGGACGGCTGGGTGGGCCGCCACCTCCGCGTCGGCGACGCCCTCCTCGAGGTGACCGTGCCGACCGAGCGCTGCGTGATGGTGGGCCTGCCGCAGCCCGGGCTGGCCTCCGACGAGCGCATCCTGCGCCTGCTCGCCCGGGAGCGCGAGGCCTGTTTCGGCGTGTACGCGTCGGTCCTCGAGCCCGGCGCGATCCGCCTCGGCGCCCCCGTGGAACTGCTCCCGTAGCCCACCCGCGGAAAGCGAGGCGTGCCCGCGACGGATGGAGCCGCCGGCGCTCGACCCATACACGTTCGTGCTAGCCTCCCGCGCACCACGAGGTGCACTCGGGAGGTTGCGATGAAGGCCTGGCAGCTCGTCGGACACCGGCGCTTCGAACTCGTCGATGTCCCCGTCCCGGAGGTCGACGACGGCCAGGTGATGATCCGGGTCGAGCACGCCTCGATCTGCGGCAGCGACACCCATGTCAACTACGACCCCGTGCTCCCCGAGGAGCGCTACCCGCTGCCTCCCGGCTCGCCCTGTCACGAGGTGGTGGGGACCATCGTCGAGTCACGCCATCCGGCGCACCCGGTGGGCACGCGCGCCATCCTTCTCCCGGAGAACAACCCGGGCCGCGGCTACACCTCGGGAGGGCTGGCGGAGTACCTCGTCTCCGGCAAGGTCATCCCGATCCCGGAGCACGGCAACAGCGCCGACTGGCTGATGTGCCAGCCCATGGGCACGGTGCTCTACGCCACGCAGGAGTGGGGCAATCCCGGAGGCAAGCGCATCGCCGTCCTCGGGCAGGGCGCGATCGGACTCGCCTTCACCATGCTGGCCGCGAAGCAGGGCGCGCAGGATGTCGTCGCGATCGATCCGCTCGCGTACCGCCTCGAACGGGCGCGCGAGGTGGGAGCGACCGCCACCGTCCGGCCCGGGCCCGACCCCCTCGGCGAGGCCGTCCTCGAGGCGACGCGCGGGGGCGGTGTGGACATCGTGGTCGACGCCACGGGCGACGTGTCGGGCCTCAACTGCGCGGTGGACATCGTCAACCGCTTCGGCCTCATCATCAGCTTTGGCCTGATCGCGCCGAACGCGGTGGTGCCGTTCAACCACGCGACGTGGATGCGCAAGCAGGCTCGCCTCGTGCCGGTCGTCTCTGCCTCGACGCCCACGCCGACCCGCGACATCGAGCAGCTGGTCCGGCTGCGCGAGCTCGGGTGGATCGACCCGGCGCTGCTCATCACCCATCGCTGGCGGTGGGATCGCGCCCCCGAGGCGTACGAGATGTACTCGGCGCACGCCGACGAGGTGATCAAGGTCGTGCTCGAGGTCGGCTAGGGCCGTCGGCTGGTGCCGAACCTCGTGCGGTGGCCGTGCAGCGGGCTACGATACCCGTGTCCCCTCGACGTGCCCCCGTAGCTCAGTGGATAGAGCATCGGTTTCCTAAACCGTGTGCGCAGGTTCGAGTCCTGCCGGGGGTACCACGTTCCGAGGTGCCTCGGGGGCGGCGAGCACGAGACGGCCGCGCACGACCTCGCTGCGGGGCGCGTGTGCATGACGTAGCATGGGCTCATGCAGCCTGACTGGTCGCACTATCTCTCGAGGGAGCACGCGGATGACCCTCGCGGCGTACGGCGTGTGGCTCGAGGCACGTGCTGCGTCGAGAGGCTCGAGGTGAGCAGTGCGGGCCACATCACCGGCGTACCAGTAGTGCCCTGGCGCACCATCGAAGGGGGTCCGCGTGAAGTTCAGCGATGAGCTGGTGCGAGCGTACAACGACCAGATCCGGATCGAGTACGAGTCGATGTATGCCTACGAGCAGATGTCGGCGTACTTCCACAACCGGAACCTCACTGGATTCGCCTCGTGGATGCGCGTGCAGGCTCGCGAGGAGCACATGCACGCGCTCAAGTTCACGGACTTCGTGCTCGATCGCGGTGGGGTGGTGACCCTCCAGGCGATCGCCACGCCCGCCGAGGAGTTCAGCACGCCGCTGTCGGTCTTCGAAGCGGCGCTGCGCCACGAGGAGTATGTGAGCGCGGCGATCGAGCGCCTGTACTCGCTGGCCGCCGAGGCGCGCGACTTCGCCTCCTACCCGCTGCTGCAGTGGTTCGTGAGCGAGCAGATCGAGGAGGAGAGCTCCGTCGGCCTGATCGTCGAGCAGCTGCGGATGGCGGGCAACGACCCCTCGAGCCTGTTGATGCTGGACCGCGAGCTCGGGGGACGGCGCGAGGAGCCCGCCGC
>JADLFF010000008.1 GCA_020845735.1 Dehalococcoidia bacterium | reverse complement strand
GCAACTGGATCGGTCAGGCGCGCGGCCACACAGCGCCCGCAAGCTGGGTTGTGGGAAGGACTCGCCGAGCCCGGACGCACCGCCAGCCGCAAGGCGTTCGTCCGCACCGTCACGCGGGGAGCACGTGCGCGCTTCGCTCGCGAGCGCGCCAGGGACGTGTGAGGAGGGTAGCGCCCGCGATCAGACCGTCAAGTCACGGACGCGCACAGGCCCGCCCGGCGTCACTCGTGGCGTACGCCGAACATCGTGAAGCCGCCGGCCATGTTGGGCATCGCGTCGAGCTCCGGGTGCAGGCCGAGGTGGGAGGGCGTCACGAGCGCCTTCTGAATGGCCCAGATCGAGATGTTCTGGACCCGCTCCATGTTCGCCATCTCGTCGAGCGAGTAGAAGCCGGCGCCGGTGATCTCGTCGTTGTCGAAGACGGGGTCACGGCGCTCCACCTCCTCGAGGCGGAACACGACGTAGATGTTGGTGCTCGCGGTGCGGGCTGCCCCGGCCACCGAGTGGCGGAACGCGATCACGTCGCGGACCTTCGCGACGATGCCCGCCTCCTCGAGGGCCTCACGCTCCACGGCGGGGATGATCGGCTCGTCGTGCTCCACGTAGCCGCCGGGGATCTGCCAGGAGCCCTTGCCCGGGTCCCAGCCGCGCTGCACGAGGAGCGCGCGGTTGTCGCGGATCACCACGCCGGCAGCGCCGATCGAGAAGGTCCCGAAGTCGATGTAGCCGCACGACGGGCAGGCGGGCCGTTCGCGACCGCCGTCGAGCTTTGGCTGCAGCTCGGTGGCGCAGCGCGGGCAGTAGACGTGGAGTGCAGCCATCGGACGCCTTCTCTCATCCGCCCCATCGGGGGCGACGAGATTCTACGACGCTCGGAGTAGCGCGCGAGGGCTAGACGCGGCCCGCCTGGAACTCGAGGAGGCCGCGCGCGACGTTGAGCCGCAGCAGGTCCGAGGCGCCCTCGGCGAGACGAAGCGAGCGGACCTCGCGGTACAACGACGCCAGCGGGTGGCCTTCGATGAGGGCCTGCCCGCCGGTCAGCTGGACCGCCGCGTCGACGACGCGCCCCGCGGTCTCCGTCGTCAGGACCTTCGCAATGGCGCCTTCGTTCATCACGTCGACACCGTCCTCGGCGAGGCGGGCCGTGCGGTAGAGGACACTGCGGGCCGCGTAGACCTCCATCAGCATGTTGCCGAAGATCCACCGCACCTGCTCGCGGTCGCTGAGGCTGCCACCGGCGCGATGTGGCTGCGTGATCTGCTTCTGTGTGAAGTCGGCCGTCCACATCGCGATGCCCGAGGCACGCGCGGCGACGCCGAGGCGCATCT
Organism: Dehalococcoidia bacterium; assembly: GCA_020845735.1. Lineage (GTDB taxonomy): Bacteria > Chloroflexota > Dehalococcoidia > UBA2979 > UBA2979 > RBC038. Next base: position 34,159 of record JADLFF010000008.1, on the reverse strand, counting down.
GGCCGATGTTCCCCAGCCCGCGCTGCATCCCCTCGCCCACCTTCCCCACGATGTTGGTCTGGGGGACGCGCGCGTCGTGGAGGATCAGCTGGCAGTGCGTCCCGCCATCGAGACTGCGGAAGTCGGGGCCGAGCGACACGCCGGGGGCGTCGCGGTCGACGACGACCATCGCGGTGCCACCCGGCCCCGACGCGTCCTCGTCGACGTTGAGCAGGACCGCGTAGAAGTCGGCGGCTGACCCGCCGGAGACGTACGCCTTCCGCCCGTTGATCACCAGGTCATCGCCGTCGCGCACCGCCCACGTCGGGCGGCCCGCCTCCGGGCCCGAGGGCTCCGTGAAGCCCCATGCGGCGTAGCGCTCGCCGCGCATGAGGGGCTCGAGGTACTCGGCGCGCAGCCGCCCCTCGGCCTGGCGCAGGACGCCCGGGCCGGGCCCGAACGCGTATCGGGCGGTGCGGAGGTTGGTGGCGGCGAACGCCTCGCGGGCGACCGTCAGCGCGAGGGGTCCCGCCTCGGTGCCGCCGAACGCCCTGGGCTGCGTCATGCCGAAGAAGCCCGCGCGCCTCGACCGTTCCGCGACGGCCTTGCGGATGTCCCGGTTCTCAGGCGCCTCTTCGTCGTCGGCTGCGCCGGCCTCGAGGGGCCGCAGCTCCTCCTCGGCGAAACGCGCGACGCGCTCACGGAGCTCGGCGAGCTCGGGGGGGACGTGCTCAGGCATCGGCTCTGTCCTCTGGGGCTCTGTCCTCTGGGGCCCTGCCTCTGGGGCGGACTGGCATCGCCAGCCGTCCCGGCCCGCGCCCGGACTCGAGGGTGGGCGCGGGCGCAGTCTAGCGCGCGCTACTGCTGCTCGTGACGGTGCTCGTCCGCGCGAGGTGGATTCACGTGCTGCTGCTCGTGGAGCGCGGGCGAGGCCGCCGGCGCATGCGTCTCGGTGGAGCGGAGGCGCACCGAGTCCGTGGGAGGTCGCTGCGGAGGCGGGGGCACGAGCCGTGTCATCACGAGCAGGCGATCGATGACCGAGCGCCACCACGCCTTCCTGTGGTCTGATGCGTCAGGCGTTCCAAACATCGAGGACCCCTTTCACCCTCGTCAGGGTAGGCTGTCGCGGTCACTCTCGGGCCCACCCGACGGCGCACGCGTCGATGACGAACGACCCGCCGGGTGAGCCGGGCCCGGCTCCCGAGGGAGGGGCGATGAGCGCGTTGATCGCGCGGCATCCCGTGGCGGCGTACTTCGTGTGTGCCTACGCGATCTCGTGGGCGCTGTGGCTCCCTCGGGTGGCGTTCGTACAGGGCTGGTGGGACGTTGTGGTTCCCGAGTGGTGGCACTACCTCGGGGCCCTTGGCCCGGCATCCGCCGCACTGCTGATCGCGACGACGAGCGAAGGCCGTGCCGGCGCGTCGCGACTCGGGAGGCAGTTCTCGCCGGGCCTCATCCGGCCGGGGTGGCTGGCGTTCGCCGCGGCAACGGTGCTCGTGCCGTTCGCGTGCGCGCTCGCGTACCTCGCCGTCCGAGGGACCGTGCCGCCCTACGCGGCGTTCGCGCGGGCGAACAACCTCCCCGAGATCGGGCTGGTTGCGACGTTTGCCGTGCACACGCTCACGTTCGGCATCGGCGAGGAGACCGGCTGGCGCGCCTACGCGCTGCCGCGCCTGCAGGACCGGCACGGAGCGCTGACGGCCACCGCATACCTCTTCGTGGGCTGGGCCGGCTGGCACCTGCCGACGTTCTACGAGAACCCCTCGTTCGTAGCGATGAGCGCAGGGACGGTAGCGGGATGGCTCGGCGGACTGGCGCTCGGCGCGGTGTTCCTCACGTGGCTGTACAACAGCACCGATGGGGGGATGCTCACGGTCGTCGCCTGGCACGGGCTGTTCAACACCGTGACCGCCTCGATGGCGACACCCGGCGTGATCGCCGCGGTGACCAGCACCGCCGTCATGCTGCTGGCAGTGGCCACGCTCGCGATCGCCGGACCGCAGGAGTTGAGCGGCTTCCGCCGAGTTGGAGGCCGGCGGATCGTGTGGAGCGGGCTCGAGTAGCCTCGCGCTACGCCGAGGCTAGGCGGGCAGCCACGTCTCGCGCGAGGGTTTCCGGGGCCAGCGACGCGTCCAGGACGAGGTGCGACGCCTCGCTGGGCGCGATCGGCTCGAACGCGCGCTGCTGCTGCTGGTAGATCTCGAATGTCGCGTCCGAGGTGCGGAGAGGGTCCCCGGCGCGCGCCTCGAGGCGGCGGCGTACGGTGGCCTCGTCCGCTCGTAGCTCGACGATCAGCGCGGGCTTCCCGGCGGCGCGCGCCACCTCGATCGCCGCGCGGCGGTCCGCGGCCCGCTGGTGCGTGGCGTCGAGGACCACGGGGCGACCGGCGGCGAGGTGGATGGCCGCGTGCGCGCGCAGCATCTCGTAGGTGCGCTCCGTCGAGTCGGCCTGGTACATGCCCTCGCGGTAGCGGCCGGGCACGGGCGTGCGCGGGTCGAGACCCGCGAGGCGCTTGCGCACGGCGTCCGAGGACACGTACGCGGCGCCGATGCGAGCGGCGAGCGTGGCGCCGACGACCGACTTCCCGGTACCGGAGAGGCCGCTCATCAGGATGAGCGCAGGCCCGGCCTGCCGACGCGCGAAGTCGGCCGCGAGCCGGAAGTAGGCGGCCGCGGACCTGGCGAGGTCGGCGCGCTGCTCCGCGCTGATCTCGGGCGCGTGCGCGCCGATCGACTCGACCTTGCCTCGGACGAAGGCGCGGAAGGCCCGATGCAGCGGCTGGAGCACACCCAGCGTCTCGTCACCACTCGCCGCGAGGTAGCGCCCGGCAAACTCGTCGGCGAGGTCCGGGAAGCCTCGCGCCTCGAGGTCCATCGCGAGGAACGCGATGTCGTACCCGACGTCGAGGTAGCGGAAGTTGAACCAGTCGGTGAACTCGATGCAGTCGACGATCTGGAGGTCGTCGACCTCGGGGCCGAGCGCGTAGATGTGCTTCGCGTGGAGGTCGCCGTGCCCCTCGACGACGCGACCTTCCTCGAGGCGCTGGTCGAGGAGCGCGGCGTGCGCCGTGAGCGCCGCGTGCGCGAACTCGCGGAGCACGCGGGCGTCCGCTTCGAGCCAGGTGTCGCCGATGAACCCCTCGGCTTCGCCGTACTCGCGGGCCCACCACGCCTGCACGCCCGAGGCGCCCGCGAACGCGCGGTCGTTCTTCACGACCGCGGCGCTCTCGTGGAACGCGATCAGGCGGCGGACGACGCGCTGCAGGTAGCCCTCGGGGAGGGGGCCGCTCGCCAGCATCGAGGCGAGCATCGCCTCGTCGGGCAGGCGACGCATCTTCACCGCCCACTCGACGACGGCGCCGCCTGCGGGCACGCCGGTCGGCGGATCGATGACGTGGCGTCCGTCCTCGAGGCGCACGACCGGCACCGTGTCGAGGTACACGCCGTGGCTCAGGCGGCGGTTCAATCGCACTTCGTCGCGGCAGTAGCGCTCGCGCGTCGCGGCATCGAGCTGGGTGATGAAGCCGAAGTCGACGGGCTTCTTTGTCTTGTAGACGACATCGTCTGCCAGGAAGACGTACGAGATGTGCGTCTGCACCAGGTCCACGCGCGAGGGCGGCGCGGGGTAGGCACGCGGATCGAGCAGTCCTCGGACGTAGTCCGGCAGGTGCAACGAGGCGTCGGGGGAATCTGTCGTCATGCCGCCATCCTCGGGCGTCGGGTGGCCGCTCGCAACCACGGGAATCCGGGGGCGGCACGCGAGCGCAACGCGCTCGTGTTGCACTCCGGCTTAGAATCTGAGGCGCCACCGAGTCCAGGGCGTCCTGCCCGGAGAGGAGCTGTGGATGACCACTGAGCCCGCCGTCCCCGAGTCCCCCGCGCGCCCCGAGCCGCCAAAGGCGATCTCTGCTCGGGAGTGGATCGAGCTGCTCTTCGACGAGGACACCTTCGACGAGCGGTTCGCGGCCGTGCGCACGCCTGATCCGCTGAAGTTCTCGGACGGGCAGCCCTACCCCGAGCGGCTGGCCGAGACCCGGGAGCAGACGGGCGGGCGCGAGGCGGTATGGACCGGGAGCGCCCGACTCGGCGGGCAGAACGTGATCGTGGCCGTGTCCGACTTCCGGTTCATCGGCGGCTCCATGGGGTTTGCCGTCGGGGAGCGCGTGGCCGAGGCGATGGCCGAGGCTCGTGACGCCGAGGTGCCGTTCATCGCGGTCACGTGCTCCGGCGGCGCGCGCATGCAGGAGGGCATCGTGGCCCTCGTGCAGATGGCGAAGACCGCGGCCGCGGCGCAGCGTCTGCACGAGGCAGGCGTCCCGATGATTACCGTCCTCGCCGGACCGACGACGGGCGGCGTGTACGCCTCGTACGGGAACCAGGGCGACGTCATCGTCGCCGAGTCCGGGGCGCTGATTGGCTTTGCCGGGCCTCGCGTGCGTGCCATCCACGACGAGGATGAGGCCCGCGAGACGCTCTACGCCGAGGACCTGCACGACGCGGGCCAGGTGGACGCCGTGATGCCTCGGGAGGCGATGCGCGACTACCTCCTGCGAGTCGTGCGGCTGCTCCGCCCGATGCCCGCGGCGGACCCCGATCGCCTCCCGCCGTTCGTGCTGGCTCGCAACCTGGAGCGCGGCTGGACGGCCGTCGAGCGGGCTCGTGACGCGGCACGGCCGCGCGCGCTCCGCTTCATCGAGGGGCTGGCGTCCGACTACGTGCCGCTGCGCGGCGACCGCTCCGGCACCGATGACGTGGCCCTCGTTGGTGGCCTCGCGCGCATCGGGGAGACCAACGTCGTCGTGATCGGGCAGGAGCGCGGGGACCTCGATGTGAAGGGCGCGCGACGCGACGGCCGGGTGGCGCCGGCCGGGTACCGCAAGGCCCGGCGGCTGATGCTGCTCGCGCAGCGCCTCGGGTTGCCGCTCGTGACGTTCGTCGACACGCCCGGGGCCCACGATGGCATCGCGGACGAGTGGAGCGGGCTCGCGTCGTCGATCTCCGACTGCCTCGCGACCATGTCGTCACTCACCGTGCCCACCGTCAGCGTCGTCATCGGCGAGGGCGGCTCGGGCGGTGCACTCGCGCTGACCGTCGCTGACCGCATCCTCATGCTCCAGAACGCGATGTACGCGATCACGAGTCCCGAGGGCGCGGCGGCGATCCTCTTCCGCGACCGTGACCGTGCCGCCGAGGTGGCCGAGGCGCTCGGTGTGGCCGCCGTCGACCTGCATTCACTCGGCGTCGTCGATACCGTGGTGCCAGAGCCGCAGGGCGGCGCGCAGGCCGACCCGCAGGCGGCCGTGCGCATGCTCGAGCCGGAGCTCCGGCGCGCCCTCGCCGAGGCGATGCGAGGCCGTGGCCCCGCCCGGCGCGCGCGTCGCGAGGAGCGCATTCGCCGTATCGGTCGCGAGCCGGGCACGCTGCGCCAGGCCGCCGTGCTGCTGGCCGGGGCGACCGACACCGCCGTGCACGCGATCAACGCGGGCGTGGCGGCCATCGGCAGCCGGATCCGCCGTCGAGGGCGCGGCGAGACCGTGGCGGAATCGGCCGGCTAGCGACTCGAGCCACCGGGGAGTCCCCGCGGAGGTCCCCCTCCGAGGGGACTCCGAACTCTCGGCGCGGCGGCTGATCGCGGCGAATCTCCTCGTGACGCACACTGCCTCGTGACGCACGACACACCCGCTGCACAGTGGAGCAGACCATGACGACTGACCCCGATGAGCTGCGCGAAGAGGGTGCCGAGGTCCGGGTGTGCGCCGCGTGCGGGCACTCGGAGGACGAGCACCGCGTGGTCACCGACGAAGCCGAGCGCGGACGGCCGGAGCTCTGCGTGACCTGTGGCGACCGCCACGCGTTCGTCGCGCGGGTCGAACCCGGCGAGCGCTAGGCCGCGCCCTCGAGGCGTGCGCTAGCCGACGAGCTTGCGGTAGATCTCCGCGCGCGCGGAGGGGTTGCGCTCCTCGATGGTGACGGCGTGGATCGTGTAGCCCGCCTCCCGCTGGGCATCGAGCCACTCGACGCAGCCCTCGACAGGCCCCGCGTACCCGAGTGACTGCGCGAGCTCGTCGGAGACCGCCTCGATGCCCGCCCTCGAGCCGCCCTCGCGCCACGCTGCCCGCACCGCGTTCGCCTCGTCCGCAAGCCCGATGCGCAGGAAGTGCTCGTAGTAGAAGTCGCCCATGCGCGCGATGTAGAACGCGGCGTTCTCCTTGATCTTCCAGTACGCCACCTCGGTGTTGTCCGTGACGGAGACCGAGCCCCCCGACCGGATGTCGAAGGCACCCGGGTCGCGACCGGCCGCGCGCAGCGCGTCGTGCGCGATGGCGACCTGCGTCGGCCACTGCTCCCGAGGCACGAAGATGGGAATCCAGCCGTCGGCGAGCTCGGCGGTCTGCTGGATCGACTTCGGCGTGATCGACGCGACGTGGATCGGGATGTGCCGGCGGTCCGCGGGAGGCTGGTGGTCGCGCATCGTGAAGCCGCGGTCGAGCTTGAAGATCTTGCCGTTGTAGTGGAGCGGCTCGGCGGCGCTGATCGCGCTGATGATCTCGATGTACTCGCGCATGCGCTGCAGCGGGCGGTCGAACTTCACGCCGTGGAAGTCCTCGATGACCTGGGGGCCCGAGGAGCCGAGGCCGATCACCATCCGGTGCCCGAAGTAGGTGTCGAGGGTGATGAACGCCTGGGAGAGGGCGGCGGGCGTCCTCGAGAAGATGTTGACGATCGAGGTGCCGAGGTGGATGCGCGTCGTGGCCCCGGCGAGGGCGGTGAGGATCACGAAGGCGTCCCGCCCCCAGGCCTCGGCGACGGACATCAGGTGGACGCCCGAGTCGTCGGCGATGCGTGCCTCCTCGAGGGTGGCCTGCAAGTCGAGCGGGCCCTGCCAGTTCACGGCAATCGAGATCTTGCGCATCGGTGCCTGCTTTCCGGTGCAGCCCGCGGGACGAGGCGTGTGTGGTGGAGGGGAGCTTACGCCTCTTCGGAGGCGTCGGAGCTCGGCTGCGACGTGCCGTCGGGGCGACGCCGTCCGCGGCCGCCGCGCCGGCCCCGACGGCGCTTGCGCGCGGGCTGATCGGACGCTTCCCCCTCGGTGGGGGTGGTGGCCGCTGCGGGCACCTGGCGCTCGTCGTCCGCCTCGATGTCATCGCCGTCGTCGGTGGCGGTTGGCCCTCGAGGCACGAACCGGCTGCCTGCGACCAGGACGCGCTTGGTCGCCTTCAGACCGGGTGGGGGGCGGCGGCGTGACGGGAGAATCGAGCGGTCACCGCCCTCGGCGGGCGGGCGAAAGGCGATGTCCTCGGGCAGCGGCTGGTCCAGGCGGCGAGGCGCGCGCCGCCGTTCGTAGGGGCCGTTCGCCCGTGAGGTGTCCGGCGTCCGGCTGCGAGGTGGCGCTGCTCGCTCCTGCTGCGGCGGGCGGGGTGCTGGCGCCGGGACACTCGGGGCCGCTGAGTCGTTCCCGGAGGTGCCGCCGCCCCCGCGTCCGCGGCCGCCTCGACGGCGGCGCCGCCGCTGCGGCTCGGAGTCAGCTGGTTCGTCGGAGGAGGTGGGCGTCGTGCGGCCGAGCAGGCCTGCCAGCCGCCTGAGGAGAGGAGGGCTCATCGAGGGTAGGTCCGTAGAATCGTCGTCGGCCCGTGGCCGTGTAGGGGAGTCAGATCGAGCCGCCGGAACGCTGCGAGGGGCGGTGCATTTCCTACATCGTAACGCGACGCGCTCCATTCCGCGAGAGTCACGACGCGGCAGTCGCGGGCCCCGCCGCCGTGTGGTTCGATGACACACGAACATGATCGGAGACGCGGGTGGACCTCCTCTCGCTGGTCGGGCTGGCGGCCGCCGCGGCGGCTGCGGGTGCGGTGAACGCGATCGCCGGAGGCGGCACGCTGATCAGCTTCCCGTCGCTGCTGGCGGCTGGACTGACGGCGCGGGTCGCCAACGTCACGAGCACGGTCGCGATCTGGCCGGGGACCGTGGGCGGTTCGTTCGCGTATCGGCGGGAGCTTGGTGCGCGCCGTGAGCGCCTCGTCCGGCTGTCCGTGCCGAGCATCGTCGGGGCCGCCGCCGGATCGGGACTGCTGCTCACGACCTCGGACAAGCTCTTTGACGCCGTGGTGCCGTTCCTCGTGCTGTTCGCGAGCCTGGTCCTGGCGCTGAACAGCCGGCTGTCGAAGCTCGCGCAGCGGCACGGTGTGGGCGCTCGCGAGGACGGTTCGCTGCCGCCTCCGCTGTACGTGGCGATGTTCGTCAATGGCATCTACGGCGGCTACTTCGGCGCTGGCCTGGGCATCCTCACGCTCGCGGCGATCGCGATCCTCGCCCCTGACGACATGCAGCACGCGAACGCCGTCAAGGGGATGCTGGCACTCCTGATCAACTCGGTGGCCGTCGTGATCTTCATCGCGTCGGGCCTGGTCGAGTGGGGGCCGGCCGTGGTGATGGCCGTGGCCGCCATCGGCGGGGGCTACGTCGGTGTCAGCCTCGCGAGGCGGCTGAGCGCGCAGGTGCTGCGCAACATGATCGTGGTATGGGGCGTGGTGATGAGCGCGTTCCTGTACTTCGGGTAGGGCCCCCTCAGACGGGCACGCTCGTGCTCGTCAGCTCCGCGATGAGCCGTTCGTCCTCCCCGAGGACTGAGACCCGGACCACGGTCACGCGGCGGCCCCGGCGGACGAGGCGCGCCTCGGCACGCACGCGCCCCTCGGCCTGGTTCGCGAGGATCGAGGCGTGGACATCGATGACGGCCATCGGTCGCCCGTCGCCGCCCGCCTCGACCGAGTTGGATTGCATCGCGAGCGCCGTCGCGGCCACATCGGCCAGCGCGAGGATGGCGCCCCCGTGCATCAGCCCTCGGGGGCTCCGGTGCTGGTCGTCGACCTCGATTTCCACGACCGCGCGCTCGGGCGTGGATTCGACCGTTCGGAACCCGAGGTGCTCCGTGAATCGGACCGGACCGCCGGTGGTGGGTGCTACCTCAGACGCCATCGAGTTCCCCCTCAGATTCACGGATGGCCGCATCGTACGCGGAAGTGAGATGCGAGGCGCCCGTCCGGCCTGCAGGAGCGCTCGCGGTCTGCCGATCATCACTGGACAGGCCGCCACTCGCGGACTCGAGCCGCGTCCACGGGGGTTGCATGGCGCTTCGCTCAAGCAACGACCTGCCGATGCTGCCGGGGGCCCGCGCGCGCGCCATGCTGCTGTTGCACAACCCGGACGCCAGCGTCCAGGACTTTGTCCAGGTGTTCACCGCGGATCCTGCGCTCGCCGTGTCCGCGCTGGCCGCGGCGAACTCGGCGGCTTCCGCGCCCGTGCGGCCGATTGCCTCGGTGCGCGAGGCGGTGGTGCGAATCGGTGCCCAGCAGGCGCGCCACATCGCCGTGTCCTCGTTGATGCGCTCCCAGTTCGATGCCCGCCTCCAGGAGAGCTGGATCGAGGTGGGCACGTTCTGGGAGCACTGCGTCGTGACCGGGCTGGTCACCGAGTACCTCGTGGGGCCGGGGCTGGCGCCCGGCGTGAGCTTCACCGCGGGCTTCCTCCATGACCTCGGGCGGCTGGCGCTCGTCTCCGAGAACCCGTTCCGCTACCGCCAGGTGCTCGACCTCGCGAAGGCCGGTGCGTCCGTGACCGCGGCCGAGCGACGCATCTTCGGGGCGACCCACCTCGTGACCGGCGAGCGCCTCGCGACGAAGTGGGGGCTGCCGCAGGCGATCATCGAGGCCACCGCCCACCATCACGAGCGCGATTCGTCGCCAGTGGGGCTCGCCGTGTACCACGCGAGGCGCATCGGCTGGAAGCTCGGCTACGGCGATGGCGTCCTGGTGCCGGAAACCGTCGAGGTGGACGAGGAGACCGGGGGCGTGCTGCGCCACTTCGAGGGCGAGGACGGCCTCCATGGCCGCGTGCGCTGGTACGCGATGGCTGCGGGAGGCGCCGAGCCGCCCACCGCGAGCGCGGCGAGCGGCCACGGCTAACCTCGGGGGCGGCGCCTAGAGCCCGCGCTCCTGCACGAGCAGGTCGTCGTAGAGGACCGCGCCGTTCAGGACGCTCGCGGGCTGCTCGCAGATCCAGACGGCGGCCTTGCCCATGTTGTCCGCGACATCGAAGTCGAGGTTCGGGTTGTCGCGGTCGTTCTCGGCCATCAGGTTGCCCGGCGTCTTGATCCGGCCGTTCGGCGACAGCACGTTCACCGAGATGCCCTCGTCCTGGTAGAGGCGGCCCTGGGCCTGCGAGAAGTGCTCGATCAGCGACTTCTGCGGCCCGTAGAAGATGTCGCCGCCTCGGCGCGTGGGGGCCTCGTAGGGGCCGGGTCCCGGTGGGATCGCGCCGCGCGAGGACAGGTTGATGATGTGGCCGCCGCCGGCGGCGCGGAGGTGCGGGATGGCCTCGCGCATCATCAGGATCACGCCCATTACGTTGACCGAGAAGCTGAGGTCGATGTGTCGCGGCTGGACGGTCTCGAGCGTGCCCGGGACGAAGATCGCGGCGTTGTTGACGACGATGTCGAGCTTGCCGAAGCGCTCGACCGTGCTCCTGACGCTGCCCGCGATGCTCTCGGGGTCGCGCAGGTTGAGGACGATCGGTGTTGCCTCGCCGCCCGCATCCTGGATCTCCTGGACGACCGAGTGGATCGTGCCGGGGAGGCGCGGGTCCTGCTGGACTTCGGTGCGCGCGGCCACGGCGACCTTCGCGCCGGCCCTCGCGAGGTAGCGCGCGATGTCCGCGCCGATGCCGCGACTGGCGCCCGCAACGAGCGCCACGCGTCCTTCGAGTGTCACGGTGGTTCCTCTCGGTCTCGAACAACAGGCGATGGAGTGCGGCGGAAGCCTAGCAGAGGCCGCCCGACTCGGACGTACGGACGCACGAACGCCGCACACACGGCGCGGCGTTCGCACTCGGATCACCGAGGCGCGATGTGGCCGGCGGTAGCGGACTACATCGCCATGTTGGGGTTCGACTTGATGATCCCGAAGACCGCGCCCTGCGGGTCCTGGATGATCGCGAAGCGGCCCGGCGGGATGTCCGTGGGCTGCTCGAGGATGGTCGCACCCAGCTCGCTGGCCTTCGCGGCGGAGGCGTCGGTGTCCTCCACCTCGAAGTAGACCGCCCAAACGTTGGGCATGCTCGCCATCTCCTCGGTCTTGCCCATGAGCCCCGAGGCCTCGTTCTGGGCGTCACCCGCGCGCAGGATGGTGTACGCCGTGCCCTCCATGTCGAGCGGCTGCGCCTCGACGCCGAGCACGCGCTCGAAGAACGCCTGCGCCGCCGCGGCGTCCGAGGTCATCAGCTCGGTCCAGGTGACGGCGCCCGGCTCGCCGTAACGACCGAAGCCCTTGTGGAGCTTCGCCTGCCAGAGCCCGAGCGGAGCACCGGTCGGGTCCATGATGAAGGACATCCGGCCGATGTCCATGACGTCCATCGCCGGCATCAGCACCTGCCCGCCCGCCTCGCCGACCTTTGCCAGCGTCGCGTCGAGGTCATCGACGGCCATGTAGACGCTCCAGTGCGGCGGGACGCCCTGGGCGACCTCCTGCGGCTGCTGTGCGGCGATCCCACCGATGTTGTCACCGTCGATCTGGGCCATGTGATACGCGCCGCCGCCGGACTCCTCCGGCATGGGCGCGGCGTAGTCGGTCCAGCCGAGCAGCTGCGAGTAGAAGTCGATGGCAGCCGCTTCGTCGGAGGTGGAGAGCTCCACCCAGCTCGGAGCGCCTTCTCGTACGGCGGTCAGCTTCATGTCAGGAACCTCCTCCGGTGGTCGAAGACCATTTGTTCGAACAGCGAGGCTACCAGATTCGAGATCGCGATGAGCGCCTGACGCGTCGATATCGCCTGACTGTACGTCAGTGCTAGATCTCGCTGTAGCCGCTGCCCTTGATCGTGATGCCGTAGCCCTGGCCGTCCTCGAGCCAGCCGAACTCCTTGAGGATCTGCTGCGAGTAGGCGACGCGGCCCGAGATGCGGTCGACGGGCTCCGTCGCCAGCAGCAGGATCGAGTTCGCCATCGTGCGGATGGGCTCGCCCTTCGGGTCATCGAGGGACGCGCTCAGGCCGTGGTACACGGTGCCCTCGGTGGGCACGCCGACCGAGGGCGAGACGCAGGTCACCGAGATGTTGTGCTCGTAGACCTCCTGCGCGAGGCCCTGAGTGAACCGCTCGAGGGCAGCCTTCGTTGCGCCGTACATCGTGCCCCCGCGCAGTCCCGTCGAGGGCGCGTACGGCCCGCGGCCCGGCCCCACCGCACCCATCGAGGACAGGTTCACGATCGCCCCGGAGCGGCGGGCGATCATGTCGGGTAGCACCGCCTTCGAGAGCATGAAGGAGCCGTGCACGTTGACCGCGAACGCGCGCATCCAGCGGTTGGTCGGGAAGTCGACGACCGGGATGAAGTACGAGAGCGCGGCGTTGTTCACCAGGACATCGACCGGGCCGAAGGTCGCCTTCGCCTCGGCGATGAGGGCGTTGCAGGAGTCCTCGTCGGAGACATCACAGGCGACCGCGTGCGCCTCGCCACCGGCCGCGCGAATCGCCTCGACGGTTGAGGCGAGCGAGCCGCTGAGGAAGGCGTGATCGCCCTCGTGGATCGTGCGCGCGGCGACGACGACACGCGCGCCCTCCTCGGCGAAGACCTTCGCCACCTCGGCGCCGATGCCGCGGCTCGCGCCGGTCACGACCGCGACCTTGCCATCCAGCTTTCCCACGCGCGTGCTCCTCAGTCTGCTCGAATCCGCCAGGGCGCGCGGATGCTAGCGGATGCGGCGAGGAGGGGACGGGGCTAGGAGCAGGCCGCGAACAGGGGCGTCATCGCCGCGAGGGTAGCCGGATATGCCTGTTGCCACGGGACGTTCACCGCGCTCGGCGCGCCCTCGATGTAGCTCAGCCACCGCCCGGCGACGAGGCTGGAGAGCGTGCAGGTGCCCTGCCCTCCGGCAGCACGCATGCTCGCGAGGAGGTCCGCGGCCGTGGCGTCGCGCGCGACCACCGACAGGCTGCGCGTGCCCGTGAAGCCGCTGAGCAGCGCGCCACCCATCGAGGTTGCTGCCGGCGGCGTCGGAGTCGAGGGCGGCACCGGGGCCACAACCGGAACCGTCGAGGTGGTGACGCCCGCCGTCTGCACGTTCGTCGAGCGGAACGTGACCCCCGAGTAGGCATCGGCGTCGCCCGTCGCGGGGAGGGGGACATCCTCGACGGCGTACGCCCCGACCAGCGGGACCGTGTTGCCGAAGCCGCGCCCGCCCTCGCTGACGTGGGTCGCGATGTGGATGTGAGCCAGTCCGTTGTTTCCCGCCGCTCCCGGCGGAGCCACGGAACCGATGACCTGCCCTCGCGCGACCCGCACGCCCGCCTTCAGGCCCGGCGCCGGGAGCACATGGCACAGCAGGACGGCCACGCGCGCCGCGTCGCGGATCGTGAGGCAGTTCGTGGAGATCGACAGCGTGCCGTCGGTCGGCGCCAGCACCGTGGTGCCGCTGGTCTCACCGTCGTTGCGGACGACATCGATGGCGTACGGGTCACTCGCGAGGTGCGTGGCCGTGTTGTAGCCCGCGACGATCGACCACGTGGTCCCCGCGGGTGCGGGGAACGCGAGCCCCGCGGCAGCCCTCGCCGGCCCCGCCCCGAGCGCCGGCATCAGGCCCGGGATGAGCACGGCAACGGCGAGCAGTCGAACGAGGTGTGGCATGCCCGATCATCGGGAACCACGAGGAGCCGGCCGTATATGGGCCGCCTAGCAGAAGCGTTGAAAATCGATGGCGGCCGCGCCATCGATACACACGTGATGCACCGAGGCTCAGGCGGCCTGGCCCTGTCGGCGCTCGAGTGTTTCGAGCGCAAGTGGCAGGAAGGCGGGCAGCCGATCGCTGGAGCGCCATCGGAAGACGGTCCGCTCGGTGACGCCGAGCTCGGCGCCCAGCCTCGTCGCTGTGTAGTCGTGGGCGCGCATCCACGCCCGCAGTTCTGCACCAGTCACGAGTACCCCCTCGAGTAGGCGAGCGTACGGGGCAAGGCGGAAGGCGTCCGCAACAGCGCGAGGCGACCCTGTATCAGGGGCCTGTCATCTTGGCTCGGTGGAAGGCCACGGGGGCGGGTTCGTCGCCCCACCACTCGACCTCCGGGACCAGCTCGATGCCGAGTTGAGCGCGGACGCGCTCCTGCACGAGGGCCATGAGCGCGGCGACATCGCTCGCGCGCGCACTCCCGTCGTGCACGATGAAGTTCGCGTGCAGCGGGCTCACCCGCGCCGATCCCACCGCAAGACCCTTGCACCCCGCCGCCTCGATGACACGACCGGCGAAGTCCCCCGGCGGGTTGCGGAACATCGAGCCGGCGTTGGGCTCCGCGGTGGGCTGGCTGGCCTGCCGTGCGCCGAGCAGGCGCTGCATGTCCTGCTCGATGTCCGCGCGGGCGCGCGGCGTGAGGCGTAGGGTTGCTGCGAGCACGAGCAGGCCACTGCCCCGGAGGCTGCTCGTCCGGTAGTCGAAGGTGAGGTCGGCGCGCGGCACGGAGCGTCGGCGCGCGCCATCGAGGACGTCGACCGCCTCGACGAGCTGGCCGATGCTGCGCCCGTCGCCGATCCCTGCGTTGCTCTGCAGGGCGCCGCCGATGCAACCCGGGATCCCGATCGCGAACTCGAGACCGCCGAGGTCGTGCTCGGCCGCAGCGCGGGCGAGTGCCGGGAGCATGACGCCGGCGCCCACGCGCACGAGCTCGCCCTCGAAGCGGGTGTCACCACAGGCCCGACGCAGGGACACCACGAGTCCGCGGACCCCCTCGTCCGCGACGACGATGTTCGACCCGCCCCCGAGGGGTCGCACGCGCAGACCGCAGGCGTGCGCCCAGCCGAGGAGGTCGGTCAGCTCATCGAGCGTTGCCGGGGTGGCGAAGTACTCAGCCGGACCACCGACGCGCATGTAGGTGTGGCGCGACAGTGGTTCCTCGCGCAGGAGCGGGATTCCCACGGGTGGCTCGAGGGCGGGCGCGCTCATGCCCCGATCGTAGGCGCTCCGCTCGTTCCGAGTCCTGCGTGTCGGCGGGCATCGCGGGCCCGCACGCGGTCAGAGGGCGGGGCGCCTCGTGTGGAAGTCCGTGGCGAGCTGGTACGCATGCCCGAGGCGCAGCACGAGCGCATCGTTGAACATCGCGGCCGCGAACTGCAGGCCCGTCGGCAGACCGTCGACATCGAATCCGTTGGGCACGGAGAGCGCGGGCTGGTGGGAGTGGTCGAAGACGCTGGTGTTGCGGAACTTCAGCGGCGTGGCGGGCTCGGCGGCCGGGTCGTTCGCGATCTCGTCGGGGACCATCGGGCTGGTGGGGAGCACGTAGGCATCGAAGCGCCCGAGGGCTGCCTCGTAGGCCCGCTCGACGCGCTTGCGTGTCTCGAGCGCCTTCGCGTACTCGACGGCGCGCACCTCGAGGGCGGCGAGCAGGCGGTTGCGCACGGGCTCGCCGATGGCGCCGGGACGCCTCGCGAGCACATCATCGATGTAGCTCGCGGCCTCGACCGAGAGGATCGGTCCGACCATGCCTCGCCAGTCGCCCGCGAAGCCGGCAAGGGGTTCGCACTCGC
Source organism: Dehalococcoidia bacterium (assembly GCA_020845735.1). GTDB lineage: Bacteria > Chloroflexota > Dehalococcoidia > UBA2979 > UBA2979 > RBC038. Next base: position 18,628 of record JADLFF010000008.1, on the reverse strand, counting down.
CGACCTCCACGCCCAGCCCCGCGAGGACTTCCAGCGACGCCTCGAAGTTGCGCAGCACGACCGCGTCACACCCCTCGAGGAGGGACGGGACGATCGCCAGGCGCAGCCCGCGCACGTCTGCCGTCAGCGCATCGAACGAGCGCGCAGCGGGGCGGTCGACGGAGTCGGCATCGCGCTCATCGTGCCCCGCCAGCACGTCGAGGAGCAGCGCGCAGTCCTCGGCACTGCGCGCCATGGGTCCGGCGTGGTCCAGCGTGAGCGAGAGCGGGACCACGCCCCCGCGCCCCACGAGGCCGTACGTGGGCTTGTGGCCCGTCACGCTGCAGAAGGCGGCCGGGATGCGGATCGAACCGCCGGTATCCGTGCCGAGCGCGCCGAGCGCCTGTCCGGCGGCGAGTGCCGCGCCGGAGCCGCCCGAGGAGCCACCGGGCACGCGTCGGAGGTCCCAGGGATTGCGCGTGGCGCCGAAGTGGATGTTGTTGGTCGTGCCGCCCATCGCGAGCTCGTGGGTGTTGGTCTTGCCGAGGATGACCGCCCCGGCCTCGCGCAGGCGGCGGACCGCCGTCGCATCCTCCGCCGGGACGCGCTCCGCGTAGGCGCCCGTGCCCGCCGCGGTGACGACGCCCGCCGTGTCGAACAGATCCTTGACCGCGATCGGGATGCCATCGAGCGGTCCGAGGCGAGCGCCCGCCTGGGCGCGGCCTTCGGCGGCGCGCGCCTCCTCGAGGGCCGAGTGGCGCATCAGGCGGACGTAGGCGTGGACCTGCGAGTCGGTTGCGACGATGCGCGCGAAGACCGCCTCGGTGAGGGCGACCGGCGACAGCTCCTTCGCCTCGATCCGCCGGCTCGCCTCCGCAATCGAGAGGTAGCTGAGATCGAGGTCTGCCATCGCCGGCCCTCCGGATTGGTACGGATCGGTACTAGGCGGCCATCTCGTAGCACCCGTCGAGGAACGAGTAGAGGCGGTCGCATGCCACCTCGACGGCCGCGACGACGCGGTCCTCGTCGTGGCCCAGCGACTCGATGAGCGCCATCTCCGTGCCCGCGTGGGCCACGTCGGCGACCATGTGCACGCTGAAGAACTCGAACTGGTCGGGCTTGAAGCCGTAGTGCTCGCGTAGCCCCTTGATCTTCTCCCACGCGATCTCGGGGACCTGGCCCTCGTAGGAGAACATCGCCGCGAGGGACTCCGCGACGGGCGCCTCGTGAGTGACCGTGCGGAAGTGGTCGAGGAGCGCCTGCGTCTCGGCATTGGGTGCGGACGCCTCGAGCTCCTCACGGGAGACGCCGAGGTGCCCGGCGAAGTCGACCCAGAGCTGACGGTGGTTGCGCGGGCCGTGCTCCTCGTCCCAGAGGTTGTCGAGGATGTGCTGGCGGACCTCCTGGTCCTCGACGCGCGTGTGGATCGCGCTGAGGAGACGGGGGAACTCCTTCTCGAAGTGGAAGTACTGGCGCGCGTACTCCTGGAGGCGCTCGCGAGGCAGTGTCCCCGCCGACCACGCCTGGTAGAACGGGTGCTTCAGCAGCGACCTGGCGTCGAGTACGGCACGGACCCGCTCGGCGAGCGGGAGCTGGGTGGTGGTCATCGGTTCGCCCCTCTTGGTGTTCACCAGTTACTCGCGAATCATACGGACCACCCGCCCGAGGGCGAATCGCCCGTTCGTGATGCACGATGCGCGGGGGGATCGCCCGGTCGTTCGCGCCGTGCCTCGGCGGACCGTGCGAGCGGGTGCGGGTGCAGCGAGGTGGGTATGCTGCAGCGAGGCGAGCACCTCAACGTGGAAGCAGGCGCGCATGATTGACCTCGGCCTGGTCGACGCTGTGGACGCGCAGACCATCGGCCCGCCCGGCCAGCGGACCTTTCGAGTGCGTGCGCAGGCCGGATCGAATCGGGTGTCCCTCTGGGTGGAGAAGGAGATGCTCGCCCAGCTCGGGCGCGCGATCTCGCAGCTCCTCGCCGAGCGCTCGCTGGCGCGCGGACGCCCCGTCGCCGCCGCACCACCCGTCGAGGACTTTGAGCACGCCGACATCGAGATCGCCGTGGCACGCCTCGGGCTGGACTTCCGGCCGGAGCCCGAGCACGTGATCCTGGCCGCGGATAGCCGGGAGGACCTGGAGCGCGGCAGCGTGCCGTCGTTCCGCATGGAGTTCACGCGCGCGATGGCGGTCGCCCTCGTGCAGTCCATCCCCGGCATCGTGGGTGCGGGGCGCCCGCTCTGCCCGCTGTGCCAGCGCGCGCTCGAGCCCGGCGTCGAGCACTTCTGCCCTCGCACGAACGGCCACAGCAAGGACGCCGCCCTGCCGCCCGACCGCCTGACCCAGTGATCTGAGCGAGGGCGCTCGGGGAGAGCGAAGCAGGCGAACACAGCGAAGGCGAGGTTGCCCTCGCCTCCGGGTACGCCGACGTGGTGGGCGCCGTTACTGGTTCGAGGGGCGCACCAGGAGGACGGCGCACTTCGTGTGCCGCACCACGTGGTCGGCAACCGAGCCGAGCACGGCGCGCCCGAGGCCCGAGCGCCCGTGGGTCGCCATTACGACCAGGTCACACCCGAGGCGTTCCGCGGCGTCGACGACCGCGTCGCCGGGCACCCCCTCGACAATCTCAAGGTCCACCTTCGAGACGCCCTGCGCGTTCAGTTGCTGCGCGACGACGGTGAGATCGCGCTCGGCGGCGGCGCGCTGTCCGGCGACCGCCTCCTGGGCGAGCTCGGCGGTGACGGCGCCCGGCATCGGCTCGAATCCTGCGGGCGTGGTCTGGGCGATGATGTGCCCCACCGAGTCGATGATGCGGAGGAGGACCACGGACGCGCCGGCCGTCGAGGCGATCTGCGCCGCGTGCGGGATGGCGAGGGCCGAGAGGTCGGAACCATCGAGCGTGAGCAGGACCTTCTTGTACATCAAGCCTCCGACCCATGAGCTGTTGATGTTCGCACTATACGCGGCCTCCTCGTTGCGGTAACGAGTCACACCGGCGCCCTGCGCAAAGCTGCGCTGATACGATGCCGCAATCCCCACCCCGGCCCAATCGGGAAAGGCCATGAGATGGCATTCGACCCTCGTCACCGCAGCCACACGCTGGTGGACGGACCAGATCGAGCGGCGGCGCGCTCGTACTTCTACTCCGTGGGCCTCGAGGGCGACGACCTCAAGAAGCCCCTCGTGATGGTGGCCCACGAGTGGATCGGCACCATGCCGTGCAACTTCAGCCAGCGGGAGCTGGCGCAGCACGTGATGGCCGGGGTGCGCGCCGCGGGCGGCACGCCGATGGAGGTGAACACCATCTCCATCTCGGACGGCATCTCGATGGGTACCGAGGGGATGAAGGCGTCCCTCATCTCGCGCGAGCTGATCGCCGACTCGATCGAGCTGTGCGCCGTGGGGTACTCCTTCGACGCCGCGGTGATCATCGTTGGGTGCGACAAGACGATCCCCGCGGCCGCCATGGCCCTCGCGAGGCTGAACATCCCCGGCCTGATCCTCTACAGCGGCTCGATCGCGCCCGGCACGTGGGAGGGCCACGACGTCACGATCCAGGATGTGTTCGAGGGCGTGGGCCAGCACGCGGCGGGAACACTCTCCGATGAGCGGTTGCAGGCCCTCGAGATGTCCGCGTGCCCCGGCGCCGGGGCGTGCGGCGCCCAGTACACCGCGAACACCATGGCGACGGTGATGGAGTTCATGGGCCTCTCGCCGATGGGCTCGGCGACCGTGGGTGCGACGGACGGGCGCAAGAACGAGGTGGCCCGGCAGGCCGGCACCCTCGTCATGGACGTGCTGCAGCGAGGCGTTCGTCCGCGCGACCTGATCACGCGGAAGTCCCTCGAGAACGGCATCATCTGTGCGGCGTCGACGGGTGGTTCGACGAATGTCGTGCTCCACCTCCTCGCGATTGCGCGCGAGGCCGGTGTGCCCCTCGACATCGATGACTTCGACGTGGTGAGCGAGCGCACGCCGCTCATCGGGGACCTGCGGCCGGGCGGGCGGTACGTGGCCCTCGACTGGGACCGCGCTGGCGGGACGCCCCTCCTCGCGAAGCGTCTCGTGGAGGCCGGGAAGCTCCACGGCGACGTCATGACCGTGACCGGGAGGACGATCGCGCAGGAGGCGGAGGCCGCCGCGGAGTCCCCCGGGCAGGACGTGATCGTCCCCGTCGACCGTGCGCTGAAGTCGACCGGAGGCCTCGTCATCCTCCACGGTTCCCTCGCTCCGGCCGGGTGCGTGATCAAGGTCGCCGGCCACGAGCGGCTGACGCATCGGGGGCCCGCTCGCGTGTTCGAGCGGGAGGAGGACTCGCTGCAAGCGGTGCTGCGAGGCGAGATCAAGGCAGGCGATGTGGTCGTCATCCGCAACGAGGGGCCGCGCGGCGGGCCCGGTATGCGCGAGATGCTCGGGGTGACCGCCGCCATCGTCGGGGCGGGCCTCGGCGAGGACGTGGCGCTCCTCACGGACGGGCGCTTCTCGGGGGCCACGCGCGGCCTGATGGCGGGACATGTCGCTCCCGAGGCCGCCTCGGGAGGTCCGATCGCCGCTGTCCGCGAGGGCGACATCATCTCGATCGACATCCCCAACCGCCGCCTCGACCTCGACATCCCCGAGTCCGAGCTGGCATCCCGGCTGGCGGCGTGGACCCCGCGTCCCGCCAACTACGAGGTGGGCGTGTTCGCGAAGTACGCGAAGCTGGTCTCCGGCGCCGACGAAGGCGCGATCACGCGGTAAGGCGGGGCTCGGCGGGCGGGTGGCAGGGACGCGATGATCCTCGTGACCGGCGCCAGCGGGCGGGTGGGCACTGCCCTCATGGTGCAGCTCCTGCGCCGCCCGCACGGGCCGCTGCGAGCCTTCGTTCGCAAGGAGTTCGACGCGGTCCGCCTCCGTGACCGCGGCGTGGACGCCGTGGTCGGCGACCTCGTGCTTGGTCGAGGCGTCGACGCGGCCGTCCGAGGCGTCTCGACGCTCGTCTACCTCGTGCACACGGTGGACCGGCCTGGCGACTTCGTGGCGCACGAGCTCGAGGCCGCCCGCAACGTCGTGATCGCCGCGCGCGCGGCGGGCGTCGCGCGGATCGTGCTGCTCGGGCACATCGCCGCGGACCCCGAGTCGCCCTCGGACTACCTGCGCGGGCGGTGGGCCGTGGAGCGCGCGTTCGCGCAGTCGGACATTCCGTGCACCGTGCTGCGCGCGCCGACGATCGTCGCCCGGGGCAGCGCCCCGTTCGAGCTCGCGGTGCTGGCAGCGCGGCGGCTACCCGTGGTGCCGGAACCGAGGTGGATGCGCACCTGCACCATCGAGCCGGTCGCCCTCGCCGACGTCGTGGAGGCGCTCACGGCCGCCATCGAGGAGCGCGACCTCGACGGGCGCTCCTTCGACATCGCCGGCCCCGATCGGATGACGCTCGCCTCGATGGTGCACCAGTGGGCCGACGCGACGGGGCGGCACCGGGTGTTCATCCCCGTGCCCGCGGAGGCGTACGAGCCGAGTGCGTGGGCCTCGTGGCTGCTGAACCGGCACAGCCCGAGGGCTGCCCGCCTCCTGCTCGGGGCGTACCGTGCGCGCCAGGTGTGCGTCGACCCCTCGCGCCGGTTCCCGCTCCCGCAGCGGCCCATGGCGTACCGCCGAGCGCTGGCGCACCTCGATGGCTGAAATCGCAAGAATTGCGGGGAATCCCGTAGAGGTTCCTCCGGTGGGGCGGAGTCCGACGCGCTAGAATCGGTGAACGAACCCAGCGCGCCATGGATGCAGCACTCGCGTTCGCACCGAGGGAAAAAGACTCACATGCCGTACGTGCGCATCTCGCTGATGGTCCCGAAGTCGGGGCGTGGCGTCGAGGCGGGGCAGCTGCTCGATGCGGTCGCGCACTTCTGCGAGGGCCAGCCCGGCTTCATCCACGGGTACCGGCTGGAGCAGAGTGACAACTCGGGGTTGATCGGCCGGGTCACGATCTGGGCCGATGAGCGCAGCGCCGATGCCGTCGCGCAACTCGACCACATGCTCGCCCTCCGCTCCACGCTGAACGAGGTGGTGCGCAAGGGGTCACACCAGGAGCGCGGATTCTGGGCGTACGACACGTCCGCTCCGAGCGAGTCCAGCGGCCGCGGCGCCGACACAGAACTGTCCGCCGAGGAAGTCCTGCGCTCGGTGGAGCGCATCGTGAGCCGCGGCACCTAGTCGCGGAGTCCCTGCCGCGCCCCGCTCCGAGGGGTTAGCGCTGCTTCGATCGGTCCAGTGCCGCCAGCACGTGTCGATACGCGAGCATGATCTCGTCTGCCCACTCCGCGCGCCGGGGGAGGGCCGCGTAGATCCGATCGCGCACATCGACCTCGGACGGGCGATCCGCAACGTCGAGGCCGGCCACGTACGCGGTGAAACGGTAGAGCCGATCCCAGTCCGCCTCGTGCATCATGAAGCGAGAGGGCCGGCCACCCACGACGAACTCGAGGAACTCCGCGACGTCTTCTCGCATCGGCCTGACGTGATCTAGGCGTCGGCGGGGTGAGGAGCGAGCACCGCTTCCCACGCCGAAGCCGCGAAGCCCCCGTCGATGTGGATCGTCTGCCCGACGAGCATCGGGGCCTCGTCCGAGCAGATCCACGCGACCACCGCCGCGACGTCGTCGGGGTGCACGTTGCGCCCCACCGGTACGTACGGGCGGACCTTGTCCGAGATCTCGGCTCGATACGAGTGCTCGCCGTCCGACCCCTCGACCCAGCCCGCCGAGACGCCGTTCACCCGGATGCCCCGAGGCGCCAGCTCGACCGCGAGGTACATCGTGAGGCTGGCGAGGGCGGCCTTGGTGATGCCGACGGCCGAGTAGTCGGGCATGTAGTGGAACGAGCCGGGCGTGAGCAGGTTGACGATCGAGCCGCCGCGCGCCTCCAGCAGGGGGAGCGCCGCCTGCGCCGCGCTCCACGGGCCGAAGAGGTTCACCTCCATCGTCTCGTGGAGATGGCGCGGCCGCTGTTCGATGGCGGGTCGGGGCCGCTCGAGGCCGCGTGCGGCGTTGCTCACGAGGATGTCGAGCCCGCCGCGTTCCTCCACGAGCGCGAAGAGGCTGTGTACCTGCGCGGCGTCGCCCACGTCGGCGCGGACCGCCTCGGCGCGCACGCCGAGCGACCGGCAGTCCGCCGCCGTCTGCTCGGCCGCCTCCGTGCCCCGGGCGTAGTTCACGATCACGTCGCAGCCCTCGAGGGCGAGGCGGATCGCGATGGCGCGTCCGATGCCGCGGGACCCGCCGAGGACGACCGCGCGCTTGCCCCGTAGCGACTCATACATGGCCCGAGTATGCCTGCTCTCGGGGCCGTGCGGCTAGCGAGGTGGAGCAGGTGGCGCGGGCGGCGCAGGTGCCGGGGGTCTCCCGCCCCGGTGCAGCGCCGCCGCAGCGGCCGCGTCACGCTCGCTCGCTTCCTGCAGCAACGCGGCGATGGTCCGGCGCTCGCAACCATCGAGGTCCAGCGAGCGATCGAGGTCCCCGCTCGCGAGTCGTCGCACCCGGGCGACGAGCGCCCCTCGGGTCTGCGCCAGCCAGGCCAGCAGGAGCTCGTGGGTGACGAGGTATGCGGGGCGCGCTCGGTGCGGAGGCGCGGTCAGGGTGCGGCCCGCGAGCGACTGGTCGATGACGAGTCGAGCCCGGTCGTCCGCGGCGCCTGCCCGCCAGATCTGGTCGGCGACCTCGGGACGCTGGAAGTCATCGGGGGCGAGCAGCTCGAGGATCGACGAGAACTCGGCCCGCGACGTGGCGAGGGCGGAGAGCACCGCGTCGATGCGATCGTCCAGCGGGCTTACTCGACGAGCTTCTTGAGCAGCGCCTTGAGCCGCGGCGCGCGGTCGATCTCCTTCTTGAGGCGCGCAAGCTCACGCTCGTTGACGATGAGCGGCCGCCGCTCGAGTTCGCCCTCCGGGCTGTAGGCGGAGAAGCGGATCGCGAGCTGTCCCTTGCGCTCGCCGCGCTCGTAGCGCAGCAGCTCGAGGGCCGGCTCGTGCAGACCGCCCTCGATGGCCGCCTCTTCGAGGATCAGGCCGCTCCCCCAGGGAAGCTGGAAGGCTCGAGGAACGCGTCGTTCAGTCATCGGTTACTCCAGCCGGCGCGCGGTGGGCGCGTGCTCTCACCTGGCGCGTACCGTCCCGGCGACTTCCTCGAGGGCGGCGCCGAGGCGTTGGATGCCGGCGCGCAGGTCGTCGGGCGGCAGCGCCGAGTACACGAGGCGGATGCGGTCGTTCCCGCCGCCGTTCGGGTAGTAGCTCGGTCCGGGGGTGACGGCGACGCCGTGCCGCTGGGCGGCCTCGAAGACCGTCTGCGCCTCGAGGCCCGGCCGGAGGTGCAGCCAGTGGAAGAAGCCGCCGGCGGGCCGCTTGAAGGTCATATACGGCTCGCAGTGCTCCAGCAGGGCGGCCGCCGAGGCGTCGCGGCGCTCGCGGTAGAGCGCACACAGGCGGGCGACGTGGGCGTCGTAGGTGCCCGCCTCGAGGTAGGCGAGCACGGTGTGGTGGATGAACGGCGATGCGCCGTTGTCGAATCGCATGTAGTTCAGCCGCTGCACGATCCGCGGCTCCGAGACCACCCAGCCGACGCGCAGGCCGCTGGCGATCGTCTTCGAGAAGGTGCCCACGCGAAGGATGCCGTGGCCCCCGGTGATCTCGTAGAGCGACGTGGGAGGCGGGCCATCGAGGTCGATCCCGGCGTAGGCGTCGTCCTCGACGATCAACGTCCCGTACTCGCGCGACAGGGCGGCGAGGTGGCGCCGCCGCTCGAGCGTGAGCGTCGCGCCGCTCGGGTTGTCGTACGTCGCGACGACGTACACGAGCTTCACGCGTCGACCCGCGGCGCGCTCGGCACGGAGCAGGGCCTCGAGGGCATCGGTCCGCAGGCCGTCGTCGTCCTGCGGCACGTCCAGGATCGAGGCGGCCCGGGCCTTGAACGCGCGGATCGCACCGGGATACGTCGGTGCGCCCGTGACCACCTGGTCTCCGGGCCCGAGGAACGTCGCCGCGATCGTGTCGATGGCCTGGGCGCTGCCCGAGGTCAGCGTGATCTGCGCGGGCGTGACAGTCAGGCCCGTCTCCGCGGACTGGCGCTGCGCGATCCAGGCGCGCAGCGGCTCGTAGCCCGCGACGCCGCCGTAGGTCAGCGCCTCCCCCGCGTTCGCCTCGAGGGCCACGCGCGCCGCCTCGGCGAGCTCGCGCCAGGGGAGACTCGGGCGGTCCGGGACACCCGCGTTCAGGTCGTACGGCAGCGGTGAGAGCGAGGTCGGTGGGCCGAGGATGCCGACCGCCGGCGCCAGCAGCGCCTCGAGGTCGAAGGCAGAGTCCGGGGAAGGGGTTGATGCGGTCACAGTCGTCGGAGCGTACACCTCATCAGAGCGTGATGGATGGACTCGCGAACGCCCCTCGCTGGAGACGTTCAGCTAGGATGCGGGTCCTCGGCCCAGGGCTGCGCGGGCCGGAACTACGTGCGTACTGGAGGGGGAGTCACATGCCCGGCCCGCTTGAAGGCGTCCGAATTCTCGAGTTCACGCAGATCATCGCGGGACCGCTCGGCTGCATGCTCCTGGCGGACATGGGCGCCGAGGTGATCAAGGTGGAGCCTATCGAGGGCGAGCCGTGGCGCCTCCAGCAGCAGTTCATCCCCCTCGAGTCGAAGACCTTCCAGTCGCTGAACCGCGGCAAGCAGTCGCTCTCGCTCAACCTCACCCGCCCCGAGGCGCAGGAGGTCATTCACCGGCTGATCCCCTCGATTGATGTGGTGGTGAGCAACTACCGCCCGGACGTCCCGGCCCGGCTCAACATCGACTACGACACGCTCTCGAAGATCAAGCCGGACCTCATCTACCTCGACAGCACCGCGTTCGGGCGCAAGGGGCCGTGGGCGAACAAAGGCGGCTACGACATCGTGGTCCAGGGGGCGTCGGGGCTGACCGCCTCGGGCGGCCGGTTCGACGAGAAGGGGAACCCGATCCTCCCCGGGTCGGTCGCGACGGCTGACTACGCGACGGGGTACTCGATCGCGTGGGGTGTTTGCGCCGCGCTGTTCTATCGAGAGCGCACCGGCAAGGGTCAGCTCGTGGAGACCTCGCTGCTGGCGAACGCCCTCCAGTTCCAGGGCGGCTCGGTCATGTCGCTGCCACCCGCCGACGTGCTCCTGCGCCAGCCGCTCCTCGACTACCTCGACGAGGCGCACCTGCGTAGCGCCTCGTACACCGAGATGGTGGAGCACCGCCGCGCGATGATGCAGGGACGCCAGGTCGGCAACATCTACTACCGCAACTACCTCACGAGCGACGGCGCGGTCGCGATCGGCAACCTGTCGGCATCCCTCCGCCAGAAGATGCGGGACGCGCTGGGCATCGAGTACGACCCGCGCGACCACGACCCGAACTACGACGCGCGCGAGCCGAAGAACATCGAGTTTGGCAACGCGCTCATGGAAAAGGTCGAGGGGATGATCCGCGAGCAGCCCTCGAAGCACTGGGTCGAGCTGATGGAGCGTCACGGGGTGCCGATCGCGGAGATCTTCTTCCCCGAGGAGATGGACCGGCAGGAGCAGGTGATCGAGAACGGGTACATCGTGGAGCTGGACCACGAGCTCACGGGCCCGCAGACGATGGTGGCGCCTCCGCACAAGATGAGCGTCTCGCCGCCGACGGTGGTCGCGGCGTCGCCGTCCCTCGGGCGGGACAACGAGGCCATCCTTGCGTCGGCCGGCTACTCCGCGAGCGACATCGGCGCGCTGCGGGAGGCCGGAGTCATTCGCTAGACCACCGAGCAGGGTCAGGGAGAGCGGAGACGGCGATGGCCTCGGACGGCGACACGAGACTCGTCCTGACGTCGGTCGAGGGCGGTGTGGGCATCCTCCGCCTGAACCGGGCGGACAAGCGCAACGCGATGAGCGCCGACCTCGCGCGCGAGCTGCACGAGGCGATCGAGGCGCTCGACGCCAACCCCGAGGTGGTCGCGGTGGTCGTGACGGGGAGCGGTGGCTCGTTCAGCGCGGGTGCCGACATGAACGAGTCGCTGGCCGCCTACGAGCGCGGCGACCGCGGATTCAACCCCTCGGCGCGAGCGGCGGCCCGCGTCGCCGCCTCGCCGAAGCCGACGATCGCAGCGATCGAGGGGCCCTCGTACGGTGCGGGGGCGCTCCTGGCCTGCGCCTGCGACATCCGCCTCGTCGCCCCGAACGCGCGGTTCCGCTTCCCCGGCGCCGAGTACGGCCTCGTGGTGGGCGCGGCCGCGTTGCCGACCCTCGTGGGGCCGGCGCTGGCGAAGGAGCTGCTCTACTCGGCGCGGGTCGTGGACGCCGAGGAGGCCGTGCGCATCGGCCTCGCCAACCGCATCGTTGCCGCGGACGACCTCGAGAGCGAGGCGCTGACGCTTGCCCGGGCGATCGCGCAGGCCTCGCCGCTGGCGCTCGGCTGGATCAAGCGCGTCGTGAACGCGGCGGCCTCGGGAGGCGATGCCGCAGGTCTCGAGGTGGAGGCAGACCTCATGCTCCGCGGTGGGCCGGACCACGTCGCGCGCTTCTCGGCGGCCACGAACCGGATCACCGGACGCGGCGGCAACTGAGGCCGCGCGTTCCTCAGCGGCCGGCGTCCTCGGCCGCCCGGTAGCGCTGAGGCGCAAACGGCCCGCGAGCACTCCACGCCAGCCGCCACGCGACGAGCGCGACGGCGAGCCCCGCGATCGTATCGGCCGCATAGTGCTCGCCGAGGTACACGAGCGAGAGCGCCATCGCGAACGGGTAGAGCCAGATCCAGCGCCGCGTGCGCGGCACCAGCGCGATGACCACCAGCGCCACGAGGACCGTCGCTGCCGTGTGCAGCGACGGCATCGCCGCGACCTCGTTGATCCCGATGATGTCCTCGGCGGCGCTGTGGACGGCCGGTCCGGCGACGCGTTCGGCGATGCGCTCGATGGGAGGAATCGCGCCCTCGGCGGCCGCCATCCACGGCGGCGCGGTGGGGACGGCTGCCATGACGACGAGGCTCGCGAACGAGGCCACGGTCATCGCACGGGTGAAGGCGGCGGCCACCGCTCGATCAGCGTGCCACGCGGCGAGGAAGACGAACACCGGTGCGACGAAGAACGAGGCGTACACGCCGAAGGCGGCCATCCCGAGCGCGGGCGTCGCGCCCGTCGCCTCCTGGAGCAGCAGCGTGGGCAGTTGCCCCAGCCCGAGCACCCGGTCGAGGACGACGACGTACCCCACCTGCACCGGCACGCCGAGGGTCGGCAGCATCGCCCAGATCGTCGCGTGGACCTGGAGGAACAGCAGGTAGCCCGGCCAGAGCGCGTACGCGCTGCCCCGACGCCAGAGCGCGAGCATGACGAGGGCCGGACCGGCGATCGCCAGCGTCCGTCCGAGCGCCGGCGGCAGCGCCTCGAGTCCGGCGTGGATCACCAGAAGCGCGACATAAGGGAGAACGAAGCGGATCGTGAGGGTGCGAGTCGCGAGGCGCAGGCCCGCGCCGGTGGTTCGGAGGTGGGGACGGCCCTCGAGCGCCAGCGTCTGCCCGACGTTCGCTGACATCGCCACTCCGCCCGCGAGGCGGCGGCGGTCGCCGAGCGCCCCTTCCCGTAAGCATCGGCACAGCGGCGTCGGTCCTGAATGTCGTTCGGCCTCGGGCAGCCGCGATCGTGCGGGCGCAGGAGGCCATATCATCCGCCGTCGGCAGGGACCGGATGGGGGGTGAGAGATGCACGAGCGAGCGGTTATCGAGCGCCTGAGCGAGCGCGGGCTGCGCATCGGTACGGCGGAGTCCACGCTCGGAGGGCTGATCGGCCACCTCCTGACGAACGTGCCCGGCTCGTCGAAGGCGTTTGTCGGCGGGATTACCGCCTACCATCGGAACGCCAAGGTCGATGTCATGGGCGTGGACGCCGATGCGCTCCAGGCCGCCGGGTCGGTCTCCGAGGAGGCCGTGCGCCGCATGGCGCTCGGCACCCGCGAGCGCCTCGGCGTGGACGTCTGTGTGTCGGAGTCTGGCGTGGCCGACCGGCGGGCGCAGAGCTCGACGCGTGAGGGCCCCGGCGGGATCTACTACATCGGCATCGCGGCGCCCGATGACTACGTGAAGGTCGTGCGCATCGAGTTCGATGGGGACCGCGAGTCCACCAAGCAGCAGGCAGCCGATGAGGCGTTGCGCCTGGTGCTGGAGTACCTCGACGCGACCGCCTGAGGTGCCGCGGCCGGACGGCGAGCAGGGGTGCAGGGAGCAGCGATGAGCGCAGCAACTCGAGGACTGACGGGCCTGGACGCCGAGGCGCTGGCGTGCCTCAGTGGGGGCGGGCTCGCGCTGGCCCTCGCCGGTCGCGAGGCGTTCGTGCTGCCCGGCGACCAGCCCGTGTGGGGGCGGGACCGGCCCATCGATGTCCAGCACGTGCGCCTCGAGCTGTCGTTCGACCTCGCGAGGCGCTCCCTGGCCGGCGTCTGCACCACGACCTTACGGCCTCGGATGGACGGGCTCCGCGAGGCGGTGTTCGACGCCAAAGAGCTCGCGATCGACGCGGTGGAGGACGAGACGGGGCGTGCGCTGCCGTTCACCATCGGGGAGCACAGCCTGCGCATCGACCTCGGACGCGCGCGGTCCGCCCGCCGGACACTGACGGTCGTTGTCCGATACCACGCGACCCCTCGGCGCGGCCTGTACTTCAACGCGCCGGACGCCGGCTACCCGGACCGGCCCACGCAGATCTGGACGCAGGGCCAGCCCGAGGACTCCCCGTACTGGTTCCCCTGCTTCGACTACCCCGGCGAGAAGTTCACCACCGAGCTGCTCGCGACGGTCCCCGCGGGCTGGTTCGCGCTGTCGAACGGCCGGCTGGAGTCGCGCACGGAGCAGGCGCGCGCGAAGACCTCGACGTTCCACTGGGTGCAGGACGTGCCGCACCCCGCGTACCTCGTCACGCTCGCGGCTGCCGAGTTCGACGTGATCGAGGCGGACGATGTCGACGGAGCGCCGATCCAGTACCTGGGGCCGAAGGGCAGCGGCGCGGACCTGCGTCGCGCGTTCGGCCGCACGCCCGAGATGGTGCGCCACTTCGCCTCGAAGATCGGCGTGGCGTACCCCTTCGCGAAGTACGCGACGGTCGCGATCCACGACTTCACGTTCGGGGGCATGGAGAACACGTCGGCGACGACGATGACCGACGCGATCCTCCACGACGAGCGCGCGCACGAGGACTTCTTCGAGGCGGCGGACGGGATCACGGCGCACGAGCTGGCCCACCAGTGGTTCGGCGACCTGCTGACGTGTCGGGAGTGGGCGCACGGCTGGCTCAACGAGAGCTTCGCGACGTACTTCGATGCGCTGTGGATCGAGCACGACCGCGGCCACGACGACTTCCGCTACGAGATCCTGCAGGACGCGCGCGCGTACCTCGCGGAGGACTCCGGGGCGTACCGGCGTCCGATGGTGCAGAACGTGTACCACGGCCCGATCGACATCTTCGACCGGCACCTCTACGAGCGCGGTGCGGTCATCCTCGACATGCTGCGGACCGAGCTCGGCGAGGAGGCGTGGTGGGCCGCGATCAGGCACTACGTCCAGGCCCACCGCGGTCGTGACGTCGTCACGCACGACTTCCAGCGGGCCATCGAGGCGGCGACGGGCCGCAACGTCGACTGGTTCTTCAACCAGTGGGTCTGGCGGGGCGGCCATCCCGAGTTCAAGGCCTCGTACGCGTGGGACGCGGCGAACCGGCTGGCGACGATCACGCTGAGCCAGCAGCAGCGGGCGGACGACGCCCTCACCTCCGTATACCGCGTGCCCCTCGAGATCGTGGCGATGACCTCCCGAGGGCTCCAGCGGTTCACCGTCCAGGTCACCGAGGCCTCGCACAGCTTCGTCCTCCCCCTCGACGCCGAGCCGCGCTGGGTCGCGATCGACCCGGCCTATCGAGTGCTGCGCACGCTCGACTTCGCGCCCGGCGAGGCGCAGCTCAAGGCGCGCCTCACTGAGGACCCGGAGGCCGTGGGCCGCATCGAGGCGGCGAAGGGCCTCGGGAAGCTCGCCTCGCCCGGGGCCATCGAGGCACTCCGCGCCGCGCTGCTCGATGAGGCGCAGCCCGCGATCGTGCGCGCGGAGATCGCGGGAGCGCTTGTCGACACGAAGGCCGAGGCCGCCCGTGACGCCCTCGTCGAGGGCATCGGTGCGGCGCCTTCGCGCGTGCGGCGCGCCGTCGCCGCGGCCCTCGGGGGGTACCGCGACGAGGTCGCCGCGAAGGCGCTTACGACGCTGCTCGCCGGGCGGGGTGATCGCTCGTACTACGTGCAGTCGGCGGCGGCCGCAGCCCTCGGCGCAACCCGCCAGCCGAGTGCGTTCGACGCACTCACGAAGGTCCTCGGGCGCCCCGCACACAACGACGTGATCACGGCGGCGGCACTGGGCGGCCTCGCCGCGCTGCGTGACACGCGCGCGATCGACACGCTGGTCGAGTACACGCAGTGGGGCCGCCACCAGTCGGCGCGGCGCGCGGCCACCGAGGCGCTCGGGCGACTCGGGCCGTTCGCCGAGGAGCCCGTGCGCCTCCGCGTGCGCGAACGCCTCGAGGAGCTGCTCGACGACCGCTCGCTGCGCGTCCAGCTCGCGGCAACCGACGCGCTTGCGGCGCTTGGTGATGCGCGGGCGATCGGCGCGCTCGGGGCGGCCGGCGGCCGCGCGCTCGAGGGGCGCCTGACGCGCAACACCCGAGTCGCGGCGCGGGCCCTCGGACAGCGCGCCGACAAGGGCGCGGAGGTCCAGGCGTTGAAGACGGACCTCGAGAAGCTGCAGCAGGAGAACCAGGGTCTCAAGGACCGCCTCACGAAGATCGAGGCGCAGCTCACGCCCGGCGGGCCGGCCTCGACGAGTGCGCACGGCGCGGGGCGAGCGAAGTCGCCGGCGCGGCGAGCCACCGCGGCGAGCACGGGCAACGGGCGTCGAGCGCGGGGCGCCCGGGCCTGAGCGGCTTGGCCCGCCATCGGGGGCGGCCCCGAGGAGAGTCGAACTGGAGTCCTGCGATGCCATACGCCAGCCTGCCTGGGATCGACCTGTACTACGAGTCGCACGGCGAAGGACCCGCCGTCACGTTCCTCCACGGCGCCGGTGGGAACCACATTTCCTGGTGGCAGCAGGTCCCGACATTCAGCGCGCAGTATCGATGCATCACGTTCGACCACCGGGGGTTCGGGCGCTCCGTGGACGCCGAGCGGCTGGGCTCAGGGCGATACGTCGAGGACCTCGTGGCGCTGCTGGACCACCTCGACGTGGCGCGCACCGCGCTCGTCGCGCAGTCGATGGGCGGGCTGGCGGCGCTGGGTCTCGCCGTGCGTCACCCCGAGCGCGTGTCGTGCCTCGTGATGGCCGACAACTGGGGCTGGTTCGATGACGCCGGGCTCCGCGAGCGGTGGAACGCGCTCCGCATCGAGCGGACCGAGAGCCCGCCTGCGCCGGGCGGGATCGCGAGGCGCTACCGGGCCGAGAACCCGCGCGGCGTCTTCCTCTACCAGCAGATCGCGGCGCTGAACCCGCCTCGCGAGCCCGGCGTGCCGTTCCTCGAGGGCGGCGCGGTGACCAGGCGGGATGTCGCGCGCCTCGAGACCCCCGTGCTCTGGCTCGTGGGCGCCGAGGACCCGACGGTCCCGCCCGAGATCGTGCGCACGATGCACGAGCTCACGCCCGGCTCCGAGTACGTGGAGATCGACGGCTGCGGCCACTCCGTGTACTTCGAGGACGCGCCCGCCTTCAATCGGGCGGTGGGGGCGTTCCTCGCGAGGCACGTCCGCTAGCCCGTACGGCCAGCAGTGCGCATGTAATGGTCCGCCCTGTAGCCAACGGGTGGCCGCTGCCGCAACAATGAGCCCGGAACGACGACTACCGGGCAACCTCGGAGCCAACGTGCGCAAGCTCAATGTTTTCTTTGATGTCGACAACACGCTGATCATGTGGAACGGGAAGCTCCGCAACCACACGCGGGACGTCTTCGAGCACCTGCGCGATGCGGGGCACACGATCTACATCTGGTCCGGCGTCGGCATCCGACGGTGGGACATGCGCCGCCACGAGCTCGACGAGTTTGTGCAGGACTACTTCATCAAGCCCCTCGACGACCACCACGCCCGCCTCGGGCCGCTGGGTGTGACGGTCAAGCCGGACTTCGTGATCGACGACCACAAGACGGTGGTGGACGCATTCGGCGGCTACCACATCTCCGACGTGGCCAAGCCGGACGACCGCGAGCTCCTCGATGTGCTGGAGGCGATCGAGGCGATGGCGGCCGAGGACTTCGGGGACCTCGAGACGCCGATTCTCGACGAGGCCGTCGAGGTGGACGGCAGCGCGTAGCCCTCGGGCCCGGCCGTCGCGCTAGGCGGCGACCAGCGCGTTCCGGTACCAGCCGACCCGCCGGCGGAGCGCCTCCGGACCCCCGAGGCTGGCCAGGATGCGCGCGTCGTGCGGCTGAGCCTCCTGCTCGACCAGGCGCGAGTCGCCGCCCACCAGCACGCCGTCGCCATAGCCGAGGAGCGCCGCGAGCCGCCGGCCGTCGGCCACCGCCTGGGCGAGTGCGCCCTCGCAGCGGCCGTGGTGCGACACGACGGCCTCGGTGAGGTCGGGTGGCAGCGACCATGAGCTGGCCGCGACCAGCCCGGCCTCCAGGTGGTCCGTCCCGAAGACCGTGCGCTCGGCCTCGAGGGTCGGAAGCCCGCTCCTCGCGAGTTGCACCACGCGGTGGTACTCGTCCGGGGCGACGGCCCCCATCGCGATGCGCCCGACATCGTGGAGCACACCCGCGGTGAAGGCGGCCGACCGCCCCTCACCGGGTGGGGACGCACCGACCGCCAGCAGACCGGTGACGAGCAGGTGGTCCCACAGGGCGCTGAGGTCGATGCCCGTGCCGTCCAGCTTGTTCGTCTGCGAACGGAGGAGGGCCGCGACGACCAGGGAGCGAGCCGTCCGGAATCCGATGCGCACGAGCGCATCGGCCACCGTGACGATCGGGGTGCTGGCTGCGGAGGCCGCCGAGTTGGCGGCGCGCAGCATCGAGGCCGTCAGGCCGGGGTCGGCCTCGATCACGGCCGCGACTTCCGCAAGCGACGCGTCGACCTCCATGAGGAGCGACATCGCGCGCGCGTGTGCGCCCGGTAGCGGTGGCACGGGCACGTGAGTGACCATCGCAGACCTCGCTGCCAGGCGGTCCTTTGAGGAGATCATCGGGCGCACCGTGAACGCCTCAATGACGAGGAGCGCGCTGGCCCTTGATGATTCCGACAGCGCGAGGTCAGCGGCGAGACAGGTTCAGGGCCGCGAGCTGCTGCCGAGTTGCGCGCGGAGGGCCTCGGCGATGCGCCGCCGCTCGAGCATGGCCGCCGCCGGCACCGGTGCCGTGCTCGGCGGATCGCCTGCGTCGGCGAACTGGGCGAGGGCGATCTGCGCCCTCGAGTCGCGCTGCAGGCGCAGCAGCGGCTCGGCGAGCGTGAAGATCGAGACCCCCTCGCGGCGCTCGGCGCGCGTGCTGGCGTACACCGCCCAGTCGAGTGCGCGCTCGCGGACGTCATAGTGCGAGAACAGCCGGTCGTCCGGAGGCCAGCGCACGGGATCCTCGAAGCAGGATGCCGACCAGTCAATCGGCAGCGGGCGGTCCGAGGCCGAGTCGGGGTCCAGCG
>JADLFF010000007.1 GCA_020845735.1 Dehalococcoidia bacterium | reverse complement strand
CCCAGCCGGTCGTCAGGGAGATCACCGCGGCAGCGATGACCCCGACCGAGCCCACGAGGTCCGCGACGACCTCCATGAACGCCCCTTCGACGTTCAGGCTCTCACTCGCGCCGTCGCGGAGCAGGCGCCAGCCGATCACGTTGGCGGCAAGCCCCAGCGCAGCCACTGCGAGCATTGGCCCTGCGAGAATGCTGGGCGGATCCTGGAAGCGCCGAATCCCCTCCGCGAGCACGTAGGCGGCGATCCCGAAGAGCAGCAGCGCATTGACGAGCGCGGCAAGGATCTCTACGCGGTAGAGTCCGAAGGTGTGCCGCGAGCTGGCGCCGACGCGACTGGCGGCGATGATCGCTGCGAGCGCCATCCCGAGGCCGACCGCGTCGGTGCCCATGTGCCCGGCGTCGGAGAGCAGGGCGAGCGAGTTCGTGAGGATCCCGCCGACGATCTCGACCGCCATCACGCCCGCGATCAGCCCGAATGTAAGGAGCAGCGGCCGGAGGTGGCGCTCGCCGGCGCGCAACACACCGTCGCGGTGGTCGTGGGCCATCAGGTCGCCTCTCCGCGCGCCGCGGCCCGGGTCGCTCCGGGTTTGACCGCGGTCACCCCGCGGTCGCGATCAGTGTCGCGTCCTGTCTCAGCACTTTATCCCGTGCAGGAGCCTCTGGAGTGGAACTCCCAGGCCGCGCACTCCGTCGGGTGCACGCCGCTAGTCCGTACGGCGGCGCGACCCTCGGAACCAGGCATCCTCTTCGGCGAAACGTGCGGCGTTCCAGCTCAGCGCCGCGTTAAGGCCATCCTGCGCGCGGATCCGGCTGTACTCGGCAATCTCCGGCGATGACTCCGGGCTTGCCATTGCGTTCGCTTCCAGCTCCAGCGAGCGCTCGAGCACCTGCCGGATCCCCATCAGCTCGTAGGCCATGTTGATTAGCTTCTTGTTGTACTCGACCGTTGGCGCCGGGAGCTTCGCGATCGTGAGTGCCGTCATGCGTACGGCCTCGTCGAGCTGATCGCGAGGCACGACACGATTCACCAGCCCTACCCGGTAGGCCTCGGCGGCATCCATGAGGTTGCCGGTGTAGAGCAGCTCACGCGCCTTCGTTGGGCCGATGATCCAGGGCCACACGGCAGGGAGATACGGCCCCCCTGTGCGGATCTCGGGCGCACCGAACAGCGCATCCTCGGAGGCGATGCGCAGGTCGCAGAACGTCGCGGTCGCGCAGCCACCCGCGATGCAGAAGCCATGCACCTGGGCGATGATCGGTTTCGGGTTTCCCCAGAACACGTCCCACCACGCTGAGGCACTGAAGCCCTGGCCATGCATGAAGCGGCGGCGGATCGTGTGTGCGTTCGACGGTCCCCCGCCCCCTCCGCCGCTGAGGTCAAATCCTGCGCTGAACGCCCGACCGTTCGCCTTCAGCACGATCACACGGATCGAGTCATCCTTCCAGCCCGCGTCCTCGAAGGCGTCCCTGACCTCGAGCTGCAGGTCCTGAGAGAGCGCGTTGATCTTCTCGGGGCGGTTCAGGGTCACGTAGGCGATCGGCGCCTGCTTCTCGTAGAGGATGTTCTCGTAGTCCATGGTGGTGATCCTTCCGTGCGCGGGAGTATGTTGGAGCACAGTCAGGGCCCTTGCACAAGAGTCGTGCGCAAGGGTGACCGAGGCTCGACTCGGTGGAGAGTGTCGAGCAGGGAGATATGCCATGCGCGTGTTCATCGCCGGGGCGACCGGTGTCTACGGCCAGGCCGTCATCCCGCGCCTCGTCGCGCGCGGCGATACGGCCGTGGCGCTTGCACGCGACCCCGGCCGCGTCCCAGAGCTCGGCGGGCCGCAGGTCGAACTCGTCGAGGGGGACCTGGTCCACGGGCCGGTCGAGCGGCTCACCGAGCTGATGGGCGGCTGCGACGCCGCGATGCACCTCGCGACCGCGATCCGGCCGGGTGCGACCGGCCCGGATGGTGCGAACACCACCGCGGCGCTGCGCACGACCGGCACGCGGCACATACTCGACGCTGTGCTGGCGGCTGGAGTCCCGGTGTACCTGCAGCAGAGCATCGTGATGGCCTACGTCGACGGCGGCGACCGCTGGCTCGACGAGGACACGCCGTTCGAGACCGCCGCCGACCGGGCGACGACTACTTCACCGGTCGTCGAGATGGAGGCGATGGTGCGCGCCCTCGATCCGCGTGAGGTGCGGTGGTGCATCCTGCGCGGGGGTTCGTTCGTGGGACCCGGGACGGCCCAGGACGCAGTGCTGGAACGGCTGCGCGCCGGCACGCAGCGGGTGCCCGGAGACGGCAGCAACTGGGTCTCGTTCATCCACGTCGAGGACATCGCCGAGGCGACCGTCGCGGCGCTCGACCGCGCGCCGGCCGGATCTGTGTTCAACATCACGGATGCGCCGATCCGGAACGGCGACTACCTCGACCGGCTCGCGGAACTCGCGGGCGTCGCGGCGCCAGCACGCGACGCGACCGCACCACTTCCGCGATCGTTCCGCTGTTCGAGCGAGGCCGCGCGGCGGGTGCTCGCCTGGGAACCCAGCGCCGGCATCTGGCCGAAAACGCGGTGACTGATGCCCGCAACCACGACCATCGCCGCCTACATCACCGAGCCCGGCCCGCCCGAGGCGATCCACGTCGGCGCGGTCCCACTGCCGGTGCTGGGCAGCGGTGACGTCCTCGTGCGCACGGAGGCGCTGGTCGTCGACCCGGTCGACACCTATGTCCGCCAGCGCGGACCACTGCCACAGTCGCCCTACATCATCGGTCGCGACCTGGTCGGCACGGTGCTGGAGGCCGGCGGTCCGGTGGCCTCGGGCTTCGCTCTGGGTGACCGTGTGTGGTGCAACAGCATGGGCACCGCGGGCCGCCAGGGATCCTTCGCCCGTGAGGTGATCGTTCCGGCCGATCGGCTGTACCACCTGCCCGACGGCATCGCGCCGACGGCGGCCGTGGCGGCGCTCCACGGCGGCGCGACCGCGTACCTCGGCCTCTTCGGCCGGACGCAGCTGCGGCCGGGCGCCACTGTGGTGGTGGGTGGAGGTGGTGGGAGCGTCGGGAGCTGCGTGACGCAACTCGCGGTGGCCGCGGGCGCCCGGGTCGTTGCGACGGCTCGCCCCGATGACTTCGAGTGGTGCCGCGAGATCGGCGCAGACGCGGTCATCGATTACCGCGAGCGCGACCTCGCCGCGCGCATCCGCGAGGTGGCGCCCGACGGCGTCGACCTGTTCTGGGATACTTCGGGTCACCATGACCTCGAAGCCGCCACGGGTGTGATCGCGCGCGGTGGCACGATCGTGCTGATGGCGAACGGGCAGGCGCGGCCGGTGCTTCCAGTAGGACCGCTATACACGCGGGATGCCTCGATTGTGGGCTTCGTGCTCGGGAGCGCGAGCACCGGTGAACTTACTGCGGCTGCACGGCATATCAATCAGCACCTCCGTGCCGAGACGTTGCGTGTGCGTATCGGCACGACCTTACCGTTGGCAGAGTCGGCGCAGGCGCACCGGCTGGTGGAGGCAGGCTTCCGACCCGGCCGCGTGGTGGTCCTGCCTCAGGATTGAACGCCCATTGGAGGCAGCATGGCAGACGTCGAGCTCTTGACGGCAAAGGTCGGAACGTTCCGGGAGCTGCACGCGGGCCCGGAGATGCTGACCATGGCCAATGCGTGGGATGCGGCCAGCGCCCAGCGCTTCGAGGCCGCCGGGTTCCCGGCGATCGCCACGACGAGCGGCGGGGTGGCGCTGGCGCTGGGATACGCCGACCACGAGCAGGCCCCGGTCGACGAGATGTTGGCGGCCGCCGCGCGGATCGTTCGCGCCGTCGCGCTCCCCGTGACCGTCGATCTCGAGGCCGGCTATGGGCTTGGCCCTGAGGAGATCGCACGGTGCCTCGTCGACATCGGCGCGGTTGGTCTGAACCTCGAGGACACGGACCACCGACGCAACGCGCTCGTGCCGGCTGAGGCGCAGGCGGAGCGTCTCGCCGCGGTCAAGGGCACCGCGCGCAGCCTCGGCGTCGACCTGTTTCTCAACGCCCGTGTCGACGTCTTCATTCGCCGGGAGGGTGATCTCGAAGCACAGGTGGCGGAGGGCGCCAGACGGGGCCGCCTGTACCGTGAGGCCGGTGCGGACTGCGTCTACCCGATCATGCTCGGCGAGCCGTCCGCGATTCGCGCGATGGTCAACGCCTGCGGCGTCGTCAATGTGACCGTGCGGCGCGGCGGCCCCCTGTCGCTCGACGCTGCTGCCGCTGCCGGCGCGCGCCGTGTGACGTACGCCACGAGCCTGTTTCGCGACACGATGAACGCCCTCGACCTGATTGCCGCAGAGATCCGTGCTGCCGCCCCGGGTAAGCGAGCGGGCAGCAAGCCTGAGTGAAGGGGCGATCATGACCGGAGGGATTGTGAACGCGGATTCGGTCGGCGAGCCCGCGCGCGAGGTGCTGGCAACTGCTCCGGGACTCCGTGTCCAGCTCGTGACCGTCGCGCCCGGTCAGTCCATTCCGCGCCATCATCATACGAAGGTGTCGGACACGCTGATCGCGGTACAGGGCACGGTGGTCGTCGAGGTGGATGGAGACGAATCCGTGCATCGCCTCGAACCTGGGGAACGCTTCACGATTCCACCGGGGACAGTGCACCGCGTGAGCGGCGAGCACGGTTGCTCGTGCCGCTTCCTCAATCTGCATGCGGGGGGCGACTACGACTTCGTTGCGGCCACCCCGGGGATGTGATTACGCGTGAGGTCGCGAGTGCTGGCCATCGGGGCCAGAACCGCCGTGGGGCCTCCCGCCGATTTCGATTGAGCGTCGTGTCCGCCAAGCAGCCTTGTACTCTGGCAAGTCACTCGAGAGCCGGGCTTCGCGCGCTCGGCAGCTCCCTCGGGAGTGCGCCGCGACGGCGCCACGGACGGTGACGCAGTGCGAGACCTCGGTGTTTCGCGATGTGAGTGGCTTCGGTCACCGCCACGGCGTGACGAATGGCTCTAGAGCGAATGACGCGAGCTCCGGATACCAAGGGCCTGGACTCTTGAAGGGCGCGATCGGAGGGTCGTATGGCGGTCAAGGTAATGGACAAGCAGACGGGAACTGCGACTACGGGCAAATTCGCCGTGCTCAGCGGCGAGATCGTGGCGCTGTACTCGGGCATCACCACCTCGAAGAATGGCGTGTTTCGCGGCTGCGGACGCAAGCAAACCTTCCCCGCCGCGGCCGTGCAGGTCGAGGCCGACGACCCGGCCAAGGAACTGCGCTCGGCGTAACATATCGAGGGCCTTGCTCACGGCGGCTCCCGCCTTGATCGGCTGTGGCCACGGGGAGGTAGCATCCGGGCGCGGGGCGACACCGGGCGAGACCACGGAGGGTACATGGCACGAATCAGCCCACTCACAAAGGACCAGGCCCCACCAGAGGTGCGCCATCACCTCGAGGCGGGCGAGCGCTGGCTAGGTCAGACGCCCATCTCAACCGGCATCCAGGCGTACGCGCCCGCGATCCTGGAGGCCAGTCGGGCCCTCGGTGCGGCGCCGGGACTCAGCGGGTTGCTGAGCCAGGAGCTGCGCTCGCTGGTCTGCCTGCGAGCGGCATTGATGGTGGGGTGCCCCTTCTGAATTGACACCAACGCTGCCGGGAGCAGCGCTGCCGGAGCTTCCTACGAGAAGCTCGCCGCTATCGAGTCGTTCCGCGCGAGTAACCAGTTCACCGAGGCCGAGCGTGCCGCCCTTGAGCTTGCCGAGGCGATGTCAACCACGCCCGCCGAAGTCTCCGACGAGGTGTTCGAGGCAGCCCGACGGCACTTCGACGAACCCCAACTTGTCGAGCTTGTCGCGACGATTGCGATGGAGAACTACCGGGCGCGCTTCAACCGCGCCTTTGACGTCGAGTCGCAAGGACTCTGCGAGTTGAAGGGCGTTCACCTGCCACCGCAGCTTGCCCCCTCCGGAGGTGTGAGCACGTAGACTCCTCGTGCGTCGCACCAGAAGCAGATAGGTCAAGAAGGGATCAGCACATGGCAATCCTCGGCATCCAGTACTTTTCGATCGCCGTCAACGACATCGACGCCGCCGTCGAGCGCTACGTGAGGGCCTTCGGCCTGAAGAAGCGCACTGAGGTGCAGGACACTCGCTGGGGCTTCAAGAACTGCATGGTCGGCACCGACGAGGGGAACCTCATCGAGGTGATCGCGCCATCGCAGCCCGACAGCGCGCTCGCGCGTTTCATGAAGATGCGCGAGGGACCGGCCTACCCGGGTGGCGAGGGCATCTACCTCGTCGGCATGCGCGTCGAGGACACCGCCGCTCAGATCTCCATGGCCGCCGGCCAGGGCCTCAAGGTGACCACGGAGCCGGACTCGCCGACATCGGCGTGGATCCACCCTGCGACCAACGGGAACGTCATGTTGGAGTTCAACCAGGCGCAACCACCTGCCTAGCCAGTAACGGACGATCCCCCTGGTCGTCGCGTTTGCAGGTCGCGGCCGGGTACCCGGCGCGTAGGAATCGGGGCCGACTGCGCTGCGCGGCACCTCGTACCGTGACTGGTGCCGCGCATGGTCGCCGCAAAGTCAGCTCCTGTTGACGACTCATCCGTGTGGACCCCCCCGGCAGCACGGCATTCGCCCCTTGCTCGGACGCGGACACCCTTCGGTCCAGCCGAATTACTCGAGCGCTCAGCCAAAGATCGGATTCCAACCGACAGCGCGTGGTTGCGCAGGCTCGACCTGTACTGAGCTGCTGCAGGGCAGCGGTGCGCGCAGGCGTCCACGTCCCGTCGTCGAGCCACCTTCCAACCTGCCGCGAATCGGCGTCCCTCCCTGCGGTGACCTTCGACCCGAACGTCACGCTGATGAGTGGCCAAGGTACATGGTGCGGACGACCTGCCACGGCGAACGTTGCGGTCAGTCAACATCAGTGCGTTGTTCGGACAGCGCATCAGCACGTCATAGGGTCGGGTTTCGAGTACGACGTGCATTCGGTCGTGGGCGCCCCCAAGGAATCCTTCATCAAGATCGAAAAGGCTGAGGACGGCGGCATCGGCGGCAAGGGCAAGTGGCGCCCCGTCACGCGCGGCTTGCGCCCCGGCAGTGAGTCCGAGGTGATGAAGAAGTACCTCAGCGGTGGGTTCTACCAGGCCCAGTAGGGCTACCCCATGGCGGAGGGTGCTTCGTGCTTCGTCCGCGCAGTGCCGACGCTGCGGGGCAGTCTGCCTACAATCCGAGCCTGCCGGCCCTATGGTTGACTATCTGCGTGACGAAGCGCGCGAACTCAACAGAGGTGTACGACATGGCCACAATCACGATCAGCGAGGCGGCGATGCGTCGGCTGGGGCGGGTTCTCGGTCCCGCACCGGCATCCACCGGCAGCCTGCGCATCTTCGTTGACCACCGCTGTCACTGTGGTGGGCTGAAGCTTGGGATGGAGATCCGGCTTGCCGCCGAGGACGACCGTCTTCGCGAGCTGTCCGGCCTCCCGGTCCTCGTCACACCAGAAGTGGACGAGGCGCCCGGTACGGCTGCGCTCGACTTCCTCGACTCACCGTTCCTGAGCAGGTTCGTCCTCACAAACAGTGAGCACCACTGTGAGCAGCAGGCGTGATGCTGCCGCCCGAGCAGCGACGTGCTGCCGGGATTGTGACGCCATTCAAGCCACGTAGTCTCTCGCGCCATCACCGGAACTCGGCCGAGCGGACGAGGCTGGCACGCTGACGCACTCGACGTGGCGGCTAATGAGCACGCTGTCCCTGCCGATCGGCTGACCCCGAACATGGTGTTGCTCCCGCGGCTGCTCCTGCCCGCACGCGTGGTGGACCAGCCCAGCCGCTTCACCGTCTGCGTCGAGCCGACGCAGGGCCGATCCAACCTCCCGGTACCTGCCTACCTGTCCAACACCGGCAACCTGCGCCAGCTCCTCCGCCCGGGCGCACACGTGCTCATCACCCCGGCACGACAGGCCGGGAGGACGCTGCCCTTCGAGATCGTGCTGGCCCGCCAATGGGGACGCTGGGTCGCGGTCGATGCCATGTTGAGCAGCCGACTCCTCGCGGAGGCGATCGATGCGGGCACGCTCGCCGCGTTCGCGGGGTGGCGCGTGGAGCGCAGGGAGCCGGTGCTGGCCGGTGGACGCCTCGACCTCCTGCTCCGACGCGGTGACCGCCGTCTCTGGCTGGAGGCGAAGTGCACGACACTGTTGCGCAACGGCGTGGCTCGGTTCCCGCTCCCCGCTACTGAGCGCGGCCGCCGGCACCTCGAACACTCCGGCAGGCCGGCGTGGAGGCAGCAGTGTGCTTCGTCGCACAGCGTGGGGACGCGCGGGCGTTCCGTACGCTGGTCGATGTGGATCCTGCCTTTACGAGCACGCTCGCGGCAGCGCGTGCCGTGGGCGTCCGTTGCCACGCCTATCGCTGCAGGGTGACGCGCGACGAAGTACGGATCGGGGACGAGATTCCAGTCCTCGATCCGCAATAGCCAGTGGCCCCGAACGCGCAGCCGGGGGTTCAACTTGCCGCCCAGAGGTGGACGGCAGCGTGGGCGCGCCACGGGCGCCAGGCTTCCGATCGCTCGTCAAGGGACACGCCGGGCTGAGAGGTGAAGCGCGCGTACGCGCGGCGGAGGCGGAGGTCGGAGGCGGGAAACGCGTCGCGTTCACCAAGGCGGAAGGCGAGGACGTGTGCCGTCCAGGGGCCCAGACCGGGCAGCGCCGTCACCGCGGCAATGAATTCGTCGAGCGGCTGGCTGTTGTCGAGGGCGAGCCGGCCCTCGGCGACGGCGCGTGCGAAGGCCCGGACGGCCGAGGCACGAGCACGAGTGAGGCCGAGGCCCGACAAGTCGACGGAGGCAAGGGTCTCGGCAGCGGGGAACGTGTGGGTGAGACCGAACGCGGTGAGGCCGCCCACGGGAGCGCCGAGCGCCCGAGCGAGGCGGCCGGACAGCGTGGAGGCGCCGGTGACGGAGGCCTGCTGGCCGAGGATGACGCGGACGCCGACCTCGAAGGGATCCCAGGCGCCAGGCGGACGGAGACCCGGGCGTGCGGCAATGAGCGGACCGATGAGCGGATCACTCGAGAGGGCCGTGCTGGCCTCGACGATTGGACTGTCCAGAGCCGGGATACGGCGGGCGCGCTCGACCAGGTGGATCAGTCCTTCCCAGTGGGGGAGGTGAGCGCGGAGGAGCAGATGGCTGCCGGCGGCCACGCCGCGTTCGGGATCACCCTCGAAGAGCTCGATCACGCCGGGATCGCCGTCGATGTTCACCGTGCGGCGGTAGACACCATTCGTAACTGACTCGACACCGGGGATGGCGCGGGCTGCGAGATAGGCCAGCATGTGGGGCCAGTCGAGCGGGCCGTCGTAGGGCACCCGCAGCACGAGGCCGCCGTCTGCGACGAGACGGTCGGCCTTGCGGCGGCGTGCCCGGAGCTCAACCGGCGTGGCGCGGAAGACGTCACGAACGGCGCGGTTGAGTTGGCGCGTGCTTCCGAACCCCGCGGCGAACGCGATGTTAGTGACGGAGAGGTCCGTGTCGTCCAGCAGGCGACGCGCGAAATGGGTACGGCTGGAGCGGGCAAGCTGCGTCGGTGTGACACCGACGTGCTGGGTGAAGAGCCGGCGGAGGTTGCGGGAAGACATGCCAACGCGGGCAGCGAGGGTGTCCTCGGTCTGGCCTTCGAGGGCGCCGCCGAGGATCAGTTGGACGGCGCGGCAGACGAGCTCGGGGCCATCCCAGTTCACATGCTGGCGACCGCGGTAGGGACGGCAGCGGAGACAGGCCCGAAAGCCGGCCGCTTCGGCGGCAGCGGCAACCTGGAAGCGGCGGACGTTCCCCGGGTTGGGCGTCGCGCTGCAACCAGGACGGCAGTAG
Source organism: Dehalococcoidia bacterium (assembly GCA_020845735.1). Classification (GTDB taxonomy): domain Bacteria; phylum Chloroflexota; class Dehalococcoidia; order UBA2979; family UBA2979; genus RBC038. Next base: position 2,796 of record JADLFF010000007.1, on the reverse strand, counting down.
ATCCCTGTGGTGATGACGGCGGAGTAAGTGTCGCCTGGGGCGCTCATTAGACTCGTCTAACGCCTGCGGAATCGATTGAGCAGACAGTTTCGGACATGTTCGCAGATTCGGGTGCGGATGTCCGGATCTGTCCGAAGCACGACCTGACAGGCGCTTATCCTCTGGCTCCGAGACGAGGAGTGACACATGGCGAACGACGGCGCGACGAACGGCCTTCCGGGTACGCTGGCACTGATCGGTGGCGGTGACTACGAGCAGTCCGAGCAGGTCGACCGCTTCCTCCTCGAACTCGCGGGCGGGCCGGCAACCTCGGTGGTATTCCTGCCGACGGCGCGCCCGTCCCGGCGCATGGGCGAGAAATTCACGGAGTACTACCAGTCGCTCGGTGCACTGAATGTCCAGGTCGCACCCGTGTACGAGCCCGAGGATGCCAACAACGAGGACAACGCCCGGATGCTGCGGGAGGCCGGCCTCATTTACCTGGGCTGGGGCAGCGACACCCGCGTGCAGCAGGTGATCACCAACACCCCAGTCCACGCGGCGATCGAAGAAGCCTGGCGCAACGGCGCCGTGCTTGCGGGCACGAGCGCCGGAGCGCGCGGCGCCGGCGAGTACGCGATCGCGCCCGCGAACGGACCGGTCGGACTGCGCGGCGGTCTCGATGCTGGTCCGCCGCGAGCCAGCGATGGGCTCCCGTTGGATCAGAAGACGGTTCTCCAGATCTGGCCCGGCTTCAACTGGCTGCCGGGCTGCGGGATCGACGCGCACCTTGCCGAGTGGAATCGCTACGGGCATCTCCTCCTGCTGGGTGCGCTGCGCCCCGATATCACCTGGATCGGTCTGGACGAACGCACCGCGCTGGTCATCCACCCGAGCGGTGATGCTGAGGTCGTGGGGCCAGCCAACGTGCTCGTCGCCCGGAGGTCGCCGTCTGTGTCGGCGAGGCCACCGGAACCCGGCCGGGCGCTCGAGGCCCGCGGGTTGCGGTTGGACGTACTTGCCGACGGGAGTCGGACCACTCTCGAGGAATTAAGGAGTCCCGCCGACTGACGCTGCCTCGATGGTGTAGAGGTCTTGAGAAAGGCAGCGCGACCGCCGCAGTTTGCGAGAAGGCGAAACCGCGAGAATGTCAGCCCCCACTGCGATGCACCCGCGCTTCTTTTACGGCTGGTGGATCGTGCTCGGAGCCGGGGTGGCAACCTTCGTCTCCTCGGCCTTCGGCGGCGTCCTGCAATCCGTCGTCCTCCGACCGATGACCACGGAGTTCGGTTGGACGCGTACGGAATTCACGTTTGCCAACACGGTCGCGTCCATCCTCGCGGCGTTCTCCGGGTTAGTGGTCGGGTCCCTCATCGACCGCCGAGGCGCACGACCGCTCATGCTGTTCGGCACCCTGGTCTTTGGCGTCACGCTGCTGGCCACAGCATTCGTCACGCAGCTCTGGCAGTTCGTGGCGCTGCGACTCGTGGCCGGGGTGCTGGCCGGCCCGTTGATTGCTGGCGTCGTGGTCAATGTCACCGTGTCCAAATGGTTCGTTCGTCGCCGGGGCTGGGCGATCTCCCTCTCGAGCAGTGGCTTCTCGTTCTCCACGATGATCATGCCGGTGCTGGGTACGGCCGTCGTCACTGCGTTCGGCTGGCGGGGCGCGTACGTAATCCTCGCGGCAGTCTTCTGGGCACTGATGGTGCCCGCCGCGCTCGTCATGCGCCGCCAACCCGAGGACTACGGGCTCCTTCCAGATGGTCAGCGCCCGGGGGAAGCGCGCACCGAGGTCGAGCGCGAGCAACTGGAGCGCGCGCGACGAGACCTCGAGGGGTCGTATACACGTCAGGAAGCCCTCCGTTCGTCTGCGTTCTGGATGCTGACGCTCACCTTCGGCGTGTACGTTGGGGCGAACATCGCGATGCTCTTCCACGCGATTCCGTACATGACAGGTTCCGGTTTCACCGCCGCCCAGGCCGGATTCGCATTTGCAACCACCGGGATTTCCGGCCTGGCCGCAAAGTTCGTCTGGGGCGCGGCGCTCCAGGGCGTGCACCGCTTCGGTGCCCGCCATTTTTCGGCGCTTACCGCAGCGTGCAACGCCATGAGCACGGTGCTGATGGTGGTTGCGACTGCGACCCAGTCGCTCCCCGTTGCGTTTGTGGCGTGCCTGTTGTGGGGGTTTGGATTCGGCAGCGTAACGCCGTTGAGCGAGTTCATGTGGGCGACCTACTTCGGACGCCGGCACCTTGGTGCCGTACGGAGTGCTGGCACGCCGTTCAGCGTCCTGGCAACGGCGGCTGGGCCGCTGCTCGTCGCGATCTGGTTCGACGTTGCCGGTTCGTACGATGGCGCATTCATCGCGATGACGATTGCGTACGCCACCGCCGCAGCGATCGTTCTGATCTCCCGCGAGCCGCCACCCAGGACCGCGCCCGTGGCTCCGGCGTTCGCCATCACGCTGCCCGGCGCTGGCGACAATGGGACAGGAGCGGTCGAGTCGATGGCTCCTCCACTGCGTGCCGCTGGGCCGGCGGCTCGCAACGCGTCGGCGCCCGGGAGGCGTTTGTCGCCGCGCCGCGACTACTTCCAGGGTCGCAGTAGCCCACCCCGTCCCGACTACATGAGTCGCGATCGCGCTCCACGGGACTCAGACGGTGGAACACCGGACGGCCATCCGTAGTCATTCCGCCGGCTCCTGTGGGTACGAGCAGGTGACACCGCCGGTGAGCCCGACCTGAACGAGGGCCGGCGTCAGACTGGCGCGTGGCCTGCGAGGAAGTCACGCAGCGCGTCGCCGAGCGCGGCCGGGTG
>JADLFF010000006.1 GCA_020845735.1 Dehalococcoidia bacterium | reverse complement strand
GCGCCGCGGCGTCGAGGCGGTAGATCTCGTGGGTGGCGCCGCCCACCTCGAGGGTGGAGCGGGCGCCGAAGGAGTTGAGGGTGTCGGGCATGGGGACTCCTCGCAGCCGGGCAGGCGCCTCAGCAGGGCGTGCTGAGGTGGTGGATTCGAGGCGCATCATAGCGAGCCAGCGTTCCGCTGGACGAAGGTGCTGGCGGGGGGCGGGGTTCTCGAGGGGATGGGACGCACTCGGGGGGTGTGGGTGTGCCTCGGGGAGGGGGCACGACTCGGACCTGGTGGGGATGGCTGGCCCTTCGACAGGCTCAGGGCGAACGGATGAGGGAGGGAGGCCTCGGGAGGTCGGAGGTGCTCGACTCGGACCTGGTGGGGTTGGCGGGCCCTTCGACAGGCTCAGGGCGAACGGATGAGGGTGGGGGTCGGCCTCGGAGGGTGCTCGACTCGGACCTCGTGGGGTTGGGTGGCCCTTCGACGGGCTCAGGGCGAACGGATGCAGGGAGGGGCGTCGACCTCGGAGGGTGCACGTCTCGGGCCTGCTGAGGATGGCGGGTGTGGTTCGCCAGCTCACCACGAACGGATGACGGAGGGGGCCACCTCGGCGAGGTGGGGTGAGGGGCGGGCGCGCCGCCCCTCGAAGGAGTGGCCTTGCCTCGGGCTAGGCGGGGGTCTGGGCGCCTTCGCGGCCGAGGGCGAGGAAGCTGGTGGCGATGCCGTGCAGCAGCGCCAGGCCGAGGATCGGCGTGAACGCGTGCAGCAGCACGCGGGTGTCGAGGACGAGGCCAAGCACGAAGCCGGCGGTGCCCACGTTCAGGCCCCAGAACACGATCTGCTCACCCACGGCGCTGACCGGCGCTCGGAAGCGCGCGATGAGCGCGAGGATCCCGTTGGTCATCACGCCGATGAAGATCGAGTGGTCGAGCGCCAGCAGCATGCGCGTCGGCGGCTCGAGGTTCTTCGAGAAGTACGTGGACACGAGGTAGAACAGCAGGGCGATGTTCACGATGAGAAAGAGGAGCGCCATCAGGCCGTGACGCGCCGTGCCGGGCGTCATGAGCTGGCTGGCCGCCCTCGCGAGGCCGCCGCGGAGGCGGACGATGAGGATCACGAGGCCCACCACCTCGAGGGGCACGCCGACCATGAGCAGCGGTGCGATGTTCTGCAGCAGGCCGATGACGGCGAGGATGCCGCCGAGGAAGGGCAGGCCGATCTGCAGCCAGCCCGCGATGCTGGCTCGGTGGTGGATGGAGTCGCCGTCGAGGGCCCACTCGATGAGGGCCATGCCGACCGGGACGAGGAAGCCGACCACCATCGAGGCGGGGTGCGCCGCGGAGAGCGTCTGGGGGAGGCCGGTCTCGGGCGTTGCGAGCATGTAGCCGAGGAGGACGCCGAGGACGGCGCCCACGACCGACATCGTGAGGGCGGCGAGCATGCCGACGTGCGGGACGCTGAGGACGCGGCCCGGTGCCTGGCCCAGCGCCCAGAGGAAGCTCGCGAGGATGACCACGCCGGTGACGATGCCGAGGATCGGCCTCGCGATCCCGAGGGTGGTGAGGAACGCGAGCGAGTAGGCGGTGATCGCGAGGGGTACGGCGTAGGCAAGGATGCCGACGTAGCGGTTCGCCGGAGCTCCGAGGCCGAACAGCCAGTACGAGGCGGCGAGCACGCCGATGGTGATCCAGCCGAGGGTGCCCGCGTGCACGTGCGTGAGCAGGGCCTTCCGCTCGAACTCGACGAGGTCGATGCCGTTGAGGATGCCGACGACGACGGTGAAGACGAACAGCACGAGGGCTGCTCGGAGCATCAGTCGCACCTCGGACACGTAGGGTGAGGTCATCATCACGTACTCCCGGTCGTCAGATAGGTTCGCCGCGGCGGAGCATAGCGCTCGTTGTGGTGCACGCCAGCGAAACGTGTCGCCGATGCCTCGAGGGGGAGGTGCTCGACTCGGGGTTGTGGGGGATGGCGGGCGCTTCGACAGGCTCAGCGCGAACGGTCGACGGCGGGGGGGTGCTCGATTCGGGGCTTTCGAGGAAGACGGGCGCTTCGACATGCTCAGCGCGAACGGATGACGGCGGGGAGGTGCACGATTCGGGGCTTTCGAGGAAGGCGTGGGTGGTTCGCCAGGCTCACCACGAACGGGTGAGGGCGACGGCGAACGGATGCCGGCGGGGAGGTCGACTCGGGGGTTGGGGGGGATGGCGGGCGCTTCGACAGGCTCAGCGCGAACGCATGAGGGCGACGGCGAACGGACGGAGGGTTAGTCGGGGGAGCGGAAGCAGTCGAGGGTGTGGTCGTTGACGAGGCCGGTGGCCTGCATGAACGCGTACATGATCGTGGGGCCGACGAACGAGAACCCGCGCCTGCGGAGGTCCGTCGAGAGCGCTCGGGAGTCCGGGGTGTCGACGGGGACGTCGGCGGGGGAGGCGACGCGGTTGCGCCTCGGGGCGCCGCCGACAGCGGCCCAGAAGTAGGTATCGAGGCTGCCGAGGTCGCGCTGCACCTCGAGGGCGGCGCGCGCGTTGGCGATCGTGGCGCGGACCTTGGCGCGGTTGCGGATGATGCCCGGGTCCGCGAGGAGCCTCGCGACGTCGCTGTCCTCGTAGGCGGCGATGCGCAGGATGTCGAAGTCGGCGAAGGCGGCGCGGTAGCCCTCGCGGCGCCTGAGGATCGTGCTCCAGGACAGCCCGGCCTGTGCGCCCTCGAGGGTGAGGAACTCGAAGAGGACGCGGTCGTCGTGGACGGGCACGCCCCACTCGAGGTCGTGGTAGGCCTGCATCAGAGGGTCGGCGCCCGCCCAGGCGCAGCGCACCACCTCGAGGGGTGAGCGGCCGAGGGCCATGTCGGCCACGTCAGCCACGTCAGCCGACGACGATGGTGCCGGACATCCCGGCCTCGCGATGGCCGTTGACCGTGCAGTAGTAGGTGTAGGTGCCCGCCTCGTGGGGATGGAGGCGCACCGTGACCGTGTCGCCCGGCGGTGGCGCGGCGTGGACCGGGTACTTCGCGCCGTGGCCATCGTGTTCGGCAGGCTGCGCCCCGAGCACGAGCGCGTCGGCGGGAATGCGCTCGATGGTGAAGTCGTGATCGAGGGTGCCCGCGTTCTGGATGCGCAGCTCGACGATCTGGTTGCTCGTCACCTGCAGCGTTGGCGGAACGAACGCGAGGTCGCGGAGCTCGACCTCCAGGACCGCGGCGGGGGCGGTCGCGGCAAGGTCGCCGCCGGCGTGCTCGGCGGGAGGCGCGGAGCAGGCCAGGGTCCCGAGGGCGATCGGAACGAGCGACAGGAGCGCGAGCAGTCGTGATCGCATCGAGGCCTCCGGTCGGGTGCATGCGTGCCCGGGGCACGATTGTCCCACGCGGGCGCACCCCTCGAGGAGCGCGCGGGCGGCGCCTCGCTATCCTCGATCCGGGGCATGCGAGGAGGTGAGCATGGCCACGCCGACGCTCGCGGCAGCACTCGAGGAGCGCACGCAGCAGCTCGGGCGGGCGCTGCTGGACGAGGCCGCGCGCTACTGGCCGGGGCCCGCGGAGCGCATCGAGGACTGGCTGCTGACGCACGCGGTCAGCGATCATCGCTTCCGCGACCGGCTCCTGCGCTACATGGACGTGCTCGCGGCGCTCGACCACGACTCGAGCGGGCGCGAGGCGAAGCGGCTGGCGCGGGAGTACTTCGGCGACAGCTTCCCCGACCTGCCTCGAGGGCTGCGCTGGCTGCTCCGGCTGGCGCGCAGCGAGCACCTGCCCGCGCCGGTCGTCGGGGAGACTGCACGGCGCTCCGCCGAGGTGTTCGCGCGGCGCTTCATCACTCCGCCCGGCGTCGAGACCGTCACGCGCACCATCGAGTACCTCGCGGGGCTGGGACGCCTGCCCTCCTTCGACCTGCTCGGCGAGGCGGTGCTGTCGGAGCGCGAGGCCGACGCCTACGTCGAGGGGTACCTGCGGCTGATCGAGCAGCTGGCCGCGCACCCCTCGGCGGGCGCGCGGGCCGCGACCGGCAACGCCGCGCTCCAGGTGTCGCTCAAGCTGTCGTCGCTGACCTCGCACTTCACGCCCGTGGATCCCGAGGGCTCCGTCCGGCGCGTGCTGCCTCGACTGCTGACGGTCGCGCATGCGGCGCGGCAGGCCGGGGTGAGCCTGACCGTCGACATGGAGCAGTACGCGTACCGCGACCTGACGTGGGAGGCGTTCCAGCGCGCGTTCGGCACGGGCGGCGCGGGCGGCACGGGCGGGACCGGCGGGGAGTTCGGGGACTGGGGCGACGTGGGGATCGTGCTCCAGGGGTACCTCCGGGATGCGCCCGCGCAGGCCGAGGCGTACGCGCGGTTCGCCCTCGAGCGGCCCGCGCCGATGCAGGTCCGGCTCGTGAAGGGCGCCTACTGGGACTACGAGACGATCGTGGCCGCGGCGAATCGCTGGCCCGCGCCGGTGCTCACGATGAAGCACGCGACCGACTGGCGCTTCGAGCGGCTCCTCGAGCGGTTGATCGAGGCGCCCGGCATCCGCCTTGCGGTCGCGAGCCACAACGCGCGCGCCCACGCCTACGCCGAGGCGGTGCGCGAGCACGTCGGCCTGCCGCCCGGTGCGATTGAGCACCAGACCCTGTTCCGCACCGCCGAGGGGACGAGCCGGGCGCTGGCTGCCCTCGGGTGGAGCGAGCGCGACTACGTGCCCGTGGGCGAGCTGCTGCCGGGGATGGCGTACCTCGTGCGCCGCGTGCTCGAGAACTCCTCGCAGGCCGGGTTCCTGCTGCAGAGCCGCGCGGGCGTGGCGCCCGAGGACCTGCTGCGCGCGCCTCGTGAGCCCGAGCCGCCCTCGACGGAGCCCGCCGAGGAGCGCGCGAGCTTCGAGCGGGCCGCCGCGGCGCCGTGGCACGACCCGGCATTCCGCGCGCGCTTCGACGAGGTGCTGGCGCGCACGCGACGGGAGTGGGGCACGCACGTTCCCCTCGAGGCCGGCGGGCAGCCGCTGCCGCACGCCGACACGCGCGAGGTGTTCAGCCCCTCGTACCCGCGCGAGCTGAGCGGGCCGCCCGTCGGACGGATCGACAGCGCGGGCCTCGAGGCGACCGAGCGGGCCATCGAGGTGGCGCGCGCCGGGCAGCCCGCCTGGGCCGCCCTCGACGTGCGCGAGCGCGGCGCGGTGCTGCGTCGTGCGGCGCACCTCCTCGAGGAGCGGGACGCTGAGTTCGCCGCGTGGATCGTGCACGAGGGCGGGCGCGACCGCGCCGACGCGTTCGCGGAGGTTGAGGAGGCGATCGACTACCTGCGCTACTACGCCGCAGAGGCGGAGCGGCTGGTCGGTGAGCACCTGGTGGGGGAGCAGGGCGCCGCGGTCCGGCCTCGAGGGGTGGTGGGGGTGATTCCCCCGTGGAACTTCTCCCTCGCGATCCCGGCCGGGATGACGGCGGCCGCGCTCGCGACGGGCAACGCGGCGATCCTCAAGCCCGCCGAGCAGACGCCGCTGATCGCGAGCCGCCTCGTGGGGGTGCTGCACGAGGCGGGCGTGCCGCGTGATGCGCTCGTGTGCCTGCCCGGTGAGGGCGAGGTGGTGGGGGACCGCCTCGCGACCGACCCGGGTGTGGCGATGGTCGCCTTCACCGGCTCGCGCGCCGTCGGGACGCACCTCCACGAGGTGGTGGCGAACGTCGAGCTGACGGACGGTGGGGTGAAGGGCCTCGTGGCGGAGATGGGGGGGAAGAACGCCGTCCTCGTGTTCGCCGATGCCGACCTCGACGAGGCGATCGAGGGGGTGATCCGCTCGGCATTCGGGCACGCGGGGCAGAAGTGCTCGGCGGCGTCGCGGGTCCTCGTGGCTGCGCCGGTGTTCGAGGGGTTCTGCGCGCGCCTCGTCGAGGCCGCACGCAGCCTCGAGGTGGGGCCGGCCGATGCGCCCTCGACGCGCGTGAACCCGATCGTGAGTCGCGAGGCCCTCGAGCGGCTGCTCGAGGCGGCCGCGCGGGTCCGCGAGGAGGGCCGCGTGCTGCTCGACCGGTTCGACGAGCCGCAGGCGAGCGCGCCGGACGCGCTTCTCGCGGGGCCGCTGATCGTGGAGCTGAGCGCTGAGCAGGCGCTGCGCGCGCGGACCGCCCTCGAGGAGCTGTTCGGGCCGATCCTCGTGGTCGTGCCGTTCGAGGACGAGGCGCAGGCCTACGCGATCGCGAACGCGGTGCCGTACGCCCTCACGGCCGGGGTCTACTCGCGGAGCCCGCGCACGATCGAGCGCGCGGCACGGGCGGTCGAGGCGGGGACGATTTACGTGAACCGGCCGACGACCGGCGCGCGTGTCGCCATCGAGCCGTTCGGCGGGTTCGAGTTCTCCGGGACGGGGCCCAAGGCGGGCGGCGCCGACTACCTGTGGGCGTTCCTCGAGCGGAGCGACGGTGGCAGCGGTGCCACGGGAGCCACAGGCGCCACCGGCGACACGGGCAGCCCGATCGTGGCGGCGGAGGCCCCGGCTGAGTGCGTGGCTGCCCTCGAGGGGCTGGCGCGGCGCTGGGACGCGCCCATCGAGGCGCGCATCGAGATCATCGAGCGCGCGGCGATGCTCCTCGGGCAGCAGGCCGGGCCGCGCGGAGCCGTCGAGGTGGGGCAGCTGTTCGCCGTGGCGCAGTCGGCGCGACGCGAGCTCGCCGCCTCGCAGCCCACGCTGCAGGTGCCCGGGCAGCGCACGACGCTGCACTACGACGTGCCTCGCGGGCGGGTGCTGGTGCACGGCCGGTCGGGTGAGGCGACGATGTGGCTCGGGAGTGTGCTCGTGGCCGGGAACGCCGCGCTCGCCGCGCGGACCCCCGAGGTGGAGTCGGCGGCGCGCGCGCTCCTCGAGGCCGGGGTGCCGCCCGAGGTGCTGGCGCTGGTCGAGGCGTCGCCCGGGGCGCTCGTACGCCTCGCGGGGCGCGCCGACGTGGACGGCGCGGTGGTCGATGCGGACCGTGCGCTCGCACGCGGGCTCGCGAGGGCTCTCGGACCGACGCCCGACGGCGCGCGAGGGCTGCGGGCGCTGCTGTCACCCCTCGATGGGGCGCGGCCCGGCGAGGCGGGGTTCGCGAGGCGCTTCGCCTGGCCTCGGGTGGTGGCGGTGCGCACGCTGCGGCACGGCGCGGACCTCGCCATCGAGGAGGCGGGGGACGCCTCGGAGGCGGGACGGGGGCGGTCCGGGGGACACCGAGTTGAACCTGCAACGCCTCGGGCGATACGCTGATGGCTCGCGACGCCTCGCCATCTCGCGGGCGGTTAGCTCAGTTGGTACGAGCGCTCGCTTCACACGCGAGAGGTCACTGGTTCGAGTCCAGTACCGCCCACCAACCGGCCGCAGGCCTGTCGTCGCTGAGGAGCCGAAGTGGCGGAATAGGCAGACGCGCTACGTTCAGGGCGTAGTGAGGGCAACCTCGTGCGAGTTCGAGTCTCGCCTTCGGCACCAGTCATCGTGCGCTCGTAGCTCAGGGGATAGAGCGCTGCCCTGCGGAGGCAGAGGTCGCAAGTTCGAATCTTGCCGGGCGCACCATAACCACACACGACGTTTCCAACGCGGTTCCTTGGTTGTGACTGAAGCAAGGAACGCTCGCCCACCCGCCGCTATGATCGCGCGGCTGGACGAGGTGCGAGTTGGTAGGGTTCCTGAAGCGGCTCTTTGGGAGCGGAGCGGCCCTCACGCGGCCCGGCGCGCCACCCGTTGAGGTCCCCCGCACGCGCGGTACGAACGTTTTCGATCTACCGCCCCTCCTTCTGGCGGGTGATCCTCTCGACCGTTTCGGGTTCGAGGTGGTCGGCGAGTCGTACAGGCAAGACGCCCTGCGCTCGTTGGTCGCTGCTGCTCCGACGGACAAGTTCAAGCGCTACCGCGTTGAGGTGATGTCGGGGCTTGTTCCTGAACCGAGCAACCCGGAGGACCCAAACGCGATCGCGATCTACATCGCTCGAAGGCACGTGGGCTACGTACCACGAGAGGCCGCCCGGTACGTCCACGAACCTATTGCCCGGGTTGTGGCGAATGGCAACCTCCCGACGGCGCGTGCGGTGATCGTCGGGAGCGCAGACCGCTCGATGAACCTGGGCGTTTGGCTCGACCTTGACGACTCAGTCGTGCCCTCGACGCCTGACGTCGAGGCCGAGCTGCTGAGAGCAGGCCATCCGACGCAGCGACCGTGGACGGGTGAGCGCGAGTCTCCCCGCGCACCCGTCGGCATGCACGCAGGAAAGCACTACACCGCGTGGGTTGACGACGTGAAGGCGCTCAAGCGTCACGGGGCTTACGCAGAGGCGAAGGTGCTCCTCGGCGACCTGATCGGCGCAGTCGAGCGGGAGTGCGAGTCAGCACGCTTCGATCCGGCGCCCTGGTACTACGAACAGCAGGCCATCGTGTGTCGCAAGCTCAAAGACTATGACGGCGAGGTCGCGGTGATCGACCGGTACCTTGATGTCGCCTCACGCCTTGGCAACCACCCTCCGAATCCACTCATGGTCGAACGCAGGGCGAAGGCCGTCGCGCTTCGCGCCAAGCACCTTGCGCCCTGATTCGAGAGCGCGCCGTGGACGTCGACCGCACCGCACGTCAGTACGAAGCCTCACGACGGTTGGTGCGCCGCGCGCCACGCCTCGAGGCCGGATTCCTCACGCGAGCCAGGCGAGGTCGAAGTCGTGGAGCGACTCGATGACGGCGTGCACGCCGGGCTGGGGCGGCGCGGGGTAGGTGGTGCCTCGGGTCTGGATCACGCGCATCCCGGCCGCGAGGGCGGACTGCACCCCGACGACCGAGTCCTCGATCGCGAGGCAGGCGGACGGCGGGACCTCGAGGTGCCTCGCGGCGTGGAGGTAGACGTCCGGGGCGGGCTTGCCGACGTCGCCGACGTCCTGCACGGACGCGACGACGCGGAAGTGGTGCGCCAGCCTCGATGCGCGCAGTGACGCCTCGATCAGGGCGTGCGAGGACTGCGAGGCGACGGCGAGCGGGAGCCCCGCCGCGGCCAGCCGCTCGAGGAGCTCGCGTGCGCCCTCGACGGTGGGCGTGGGGTCCGCCTCGACGTGGCGGATGAACTCCTCGAGGACGCGCGGGCGGAAGACGTCCACGGGGATGCCGTAACTGTCCTGCACGTACTGGGAGAAGCCGCCGCGGCCGATCCAGCCCTCGTAGACCTCGTCGGTCATCTCGTGGGGATGGATCGCGGCGCGCGTGGCGGCCATGAAGATGCGTTCGCTGTCGACGAGCGTGCCATCGAGGTCGGAGAT
>JADLFF010000005.1 GCA_020845735.1 Dehalococcoidia bacterium | reverse complement strand
TCGAGGACAAAGTTCGACCAGCCCGCCGCGAACGGGAACCAGATCGTCGCCACCGGCAACAGGAACTTCGCCGCCACCCCGAGGATCACGACGGGCCAGTTCATCGCACGGCCTCCCGAGGCGTAGCCAGCAGCCGAGGCGGCTCGCGCGCCACACTACGCCCCCGCCGCCCCACCCGCGAGACCTCCGAGGCCACACACCGGTCCGCCTTCGTCGTTCGCCCTGAGCCTGTCGAAGGGCCCGCCGTCCTCGCCAGGCCCGAGCCGAGCCCTCCGAGCCCAGCCCACGCCCACCCCCGTTCGCCCTGAGCCTGTCGAAGGGCCCGCGGTCCTCAGCAGGCCCGAGTCGAGGTCCCCCGGGGCCTCGCCTTCACCCGTTCGCCCTGAGCCTCGTGAAGGGCCCGCCGTCCTCGGCAGGCCCGAATCGTGCGCTCGCGCGAACACACCGGGGCGCATCGCACCCCCTCGCGAGGCGTATCCTGACCCCGACAGCTCGGTCCGAGGGCGCCGGGCGGCATCGAGGAGGCGCGGAGCATGGTCGTGGACACGTCCCGCATCGAGGCGATCGCCGCCGAGCTCGCCGCCAGCCACCCCACCGACATCCTGAAGTTCGCCCTCCGCGAGTACGGCGCGGACCTCGCGATCTCCTTCAGCGGCGCCGAGGACGTCGTCCTCGTCGACATGGCGTGGCGCTCGAAGTTGCCGTTCCGCGTCTTCACCCTCGACACCGGCCGCCTGCACCCGCAGACGTACCAGTTCTTCGACATTGTTCGCGAGAAGTACGGCGTCACCATCGAGGCCTACTCGCCCAGTGCGGAGGCCGTCCAGGCCCTCGTCGCCGAGAAGGGGTACTTCTCCTTCTACCGTGACGGCCACGAGGAGTGCTGCAGCATCCGCAAGGTCGAACCCCTCCGCCGCGCCCTCGAGGGCAAGCGCGCCTACGTCACCGGCCAGCGCAAGGACCAGAGCCCGGGCACCCGGGCCGACATCCCCGTCGTCCAGGTCGACACGGCCTTCTCCACCCCCGAGGTCGAGCTCGTGAAGTTCAACCCGCTCGCGAACTTCACCGCGAACAAGGTCTGGCAGTACATCCGGGAGCACGAGGTCCCGTACAACGCCCTCCACGACATCGGCTTCCGCTCGATCGGCTGCGAACCCTGCACGAGGGCAACCAACCCCGGCGAGCACGAGCGCGAGGGGCGCTGGTGGTGGGAAGAGGCCACGAAGCGCGAGTGCGGCCTCCACATCATCAACCTCGGCAACAGCTAGGGGACGACCGCTCGAGGGGATTCGCCGTCCGAGCCCCGCCCATCCCCGTCACCCTCGAGGCCTGCGCCGTGCACCGTTCGTGGCGAGCCTGGCGAACCACCTGCGCCGTCCTCAACAAGCGCGAATCGAGGACGCTCGCCCCAACCATCGAGGCAGCACACAACACGAGGGGCCCCACCGGAGAGCCCCTCGCTCAAACCAACCGCTCGAGGCGAGGGCTACCCCCTCGAGGGCAGCGCGACCAGCACCGGGCCGGGCCCCACCGTCACCCCCACCGAGGTCGTCGTCTGCACCTCGATCTCCACCAGGTTCTCGCCGTTCTCCTGCCACTTCTTCGTGACCTTGCCCGTCGTCACCGCCGCCTCGCCGACGGTGTTGAAGACGCGCATGCGGAACGGTCCCGTCTTCTTGAAGCGCCCACCGAGGCCGATATACTCGCGGACCGCGCGCTCCCACCACGACTGGATGAACACGTTGTTCGCGTACATCTCCGGCGCACCGGTCGCCTTCGAGACCGGCGTGTTGTGGTGGATCTGGTTGAAGTCGCGGTTGCCGCCCGCCTCGATGACCAGGCGCGCGATCGTCAGGTTGACCGTGATCGGGTCGATCTCATCGCCCACGTTCACGTCCTCGTAGCAGCGCTGCGTCGACCAGTCGATGGCCGCCGGCGCCGAGGGCGTCACGTTGCGGATCGCGATCAGGTCGTCCTCGTCCGGGTTGTGCGCGGGCGCCGCCTTCGCCGGACGCGGGCGCTCCTCCGAGGTTGGCTCGCTCTCGAACGGGATGTAGGCGTAACCACCGTTCCGCAGGAGGGCGACACGCTCGCCGTTCTGGTTCACCACCTCGCGCTCCCACACCGTGAAGGCGCCGCGACCCACGCGCGTCTCCCGAGGCGTGCAAGAGATCAGCTTGCGCCCGCGCACCGTCAGGCGGTCGCCGACGACCGGCGGCTCGAAGTACTCGATCTCGATGTCCGTCGCGAAGCCCACCGTCGTCGGCGGGGCGGGCGGCTTCGGCGCCTCCGCCACCGGCTCCCGAGGCACATCGACGTGCGGGTGGTTGCTCGGGTAGCGCGAGCCGAGGCCCGGCCGCCACAGGGCCGTGTCGATCCAGGTCTGGGAGATCCCGCTCACCGGCGCGAGGATGTTCCGGTACCCGTGCTGGCGCGCCACGTCCGCGTCGTAGTGCAGCGGGCAGTCCAGCTCCACCGCCTCCAGGAACCGCCGCACCGAGCTCTTCTCGATCTCGTCGATCGCCGTGCTCTGGAGGCCACCACTGAAGTCCTGCCCGATGACGTTGATCGTCTGCTGCCAGTCCTGCTGCCAGTCGTCGGCCATTGCCTGCCCTTTCCCTGCGCGGCACCTCGAGGCGTTCCCGAGGCGCCGACTCCCTGCATCGTCGCGGTGGAGTCTAGCGCGCCCGTCCGTGCCCGGCGTCCCCTCGAGGCGTTGGACCGGACCTTGGTCCGTGGTGCGACGCCGCGGTGCGGTGGTACCAACGACGCGGTGAGTGACCGGTCACCCGATATCGATGCAGGGAACGCATCGGAGGATGCCCGTGCGCACACACCTCTGGACCAGCCTTGCCTGTGCAGCCCTGCTCGCGGCCGCCTGCGGAGGTGACGCTGCGCCACCCTCCACGGGCGGCACCGGCACCGGCGCCACGGGGGCTTCGACCGGTTCGACCGCATCCGAGGCCACGGCACAGGCCAAGACCGCCCCGACCACCGCTGGTGCGACCGCGGCGAAGGAGCCGCCCGTGCAGCTCGAGGCGTGCAAGCTCCTCACAAAGGCCGAGGTCGTGGCCGCCCATGGCCCGACTGGCGACCCGAAGGAGTCGACGCCGGTCGCCGGGCTCTTCGGCTGTGACTTCCCCAACCTCGACGTGCCCATCGTGCACGACGTCGAGATCCGCGTCATGGTCTACGACAACGCGCCGACCGCCGCGTCCGAGATGCAAAAGACCATCCAAAGCAACAAGTACGAGGCCATCACCGGCCTCGGCGAGGGCGCCTACACCACCTGGCCGCTCCCCGGCGTCGTCGCCCGCCGCGGCCGCTTCGAGGTCGCGATCGACGTCTCTCCGCCCGACGGCGGCACCAAGGCCCAGAACGTCGAGGTCACGCGCGGCCTGATGGAGCTCGCCCTCAAGCGCCTCCCCTAGCCCGCGGCCCTCGCCCTCCCTCCTGTCGCGGGGCGGGTACGCCCTCCCCCGTTCATGGCGAGCCGCCCTCTCCTGCGCCGTGCACCGTTCGTGGTGAGCCTGGCGAACCACCTGCGCCGTCCTCGGCAAGCCCGAATCGAGCACCCTCCGCCGCCGCCCCGACCCCCGCTTTCCCCCGTTCGCCCTGAGCCTGTCGAAGGGCCCGCTTATCGAGCAACGTGCGAATCGAGCACCTCCGGCGCCCCCCGCCGATGTCCTTACCCCGCCACCCCCTCGACGAACAGCAGCAAGTACTTGCACGGATCGTTCGCGTCACCCTCGATCAGGTTGCGCGCCTTGCCGAGGATCGTCGCGCGGTCGAGGATCCACGCCCTCCCCGCCCCATCCTCCCGCACGCTCGTCTGGAGGTAGACCAGCGGCCGAGGCGGCGGCGACGCGCCCTCGGGCAGCACGAGCTGCGTGCCCGACACCGTGTCCGTCAGGTACAGGTTTCCCACCACGAACCGCAGCCCGGACACCGCCGCCCCCGAGGCGCGGTCGTACCCGTCGACCACCACCTCGTCGCCCGGGTTCAGCTCCGGCAGCGAGAAGAACAGCCCCGGCGCGCCCAGCCACCGGCTGTGCCCGAACACCCACACCTTGTTTTCCAGCCCCTCGATGGGCGCCTCGGGCGTCGCGATGCCCTGCTCGGGGACCGTCAGCGTCTCGCCGCCCGGCTCCGCGGGCGGGCAGCCCGGTGTGGGCGCCGAGGTGTCCGGCACTACCTGGCTCCCCTGCACCGGCGCATCGATCCCGAGCGCAGGAATCCTCAGCCGACTCGCCCGCACATCGAGGACCGGCGCCGGCGTCGGGGACGGCGTCGATGCCGGCGTGGGACTTGCCGTCAGGGTCGGAGCCGCACTCGTCGAGGGCGCCTTCCCCACAACCGAGGGCCCCCCGCTGACGCCCTCGGTTGGCGTCGGAGACCCCTCGAGGGCCGTCCGTGCCGAGCACGCCACGACCAGCATCGCGAGGAGCGTGAGGCCAAGGGCGGCCGAGGTTCCGAGGTGGGAGCGAACGCGGGACTCGTGCACCCGAACAGCCTAGGGCCTGCCTGTCACCACATCCGAAGACCGAACCGTCGCTGAAACCCTGTCGCCCGCCTCGTAACACCCTTGCTCTGCCGCGTCCCCGACTCTCGATCCATGGCCGAACGTCAGTGGCGGCCGGAGTGGAGGCGGCATGAGCGGCATTTGCGAGGGCAGGCGACACACGTGGGGCATTCGAGGGCTTGGCGCCGTCGTGCTCGGCGGCACCCTGCTGGCGGCGTGCGCCGACGCCGGGACCCCTCGCGATCCCAGCGAGGACGGCGCCCCCACCGTCGAGGTGCGTGGCAGCCTGCCCGTCGCCCAGACCCGCCTCGTCGAGTCGAACGGCAACCCTGTGACCATGACCTTCGAAGACACCTTCTTCGACCCGACCTACGTCACAGGACCCCCCGGCACTCGAGTCGAGCTGCGCCTGCGGAACCTGTCCTCACGGGACCACAACTTCTCGATGGAGAACACGACCATCGATGTCGACCTGCACCCCGCCGAGGAGCGCACCATCACCGTCAACGTCCCGTCGAGCGGGTTCGAGGTCTTCTTCTGCAAGTACCACACGGCCTCGGGCATGAACGGCCAGCTGCTGCCCACCGGCTCACAGCCCATCCCCGTGGAGGGCACGCCTCGAGCGATTCCCTGAGTTCCACTGCTCTTGACGAACGAGCGTCAGCCAGGCCCAGCTCCGAGGAGCGTCCGACCCCGCCAGTGAGTCGGGCGCCCCTCGGGGCCTGGATCCCCTCGGTTCGTCTAGCTGCAGCCGCTCGTGGCGCCGCAGTTCATGCACTTCAGGCACGTCCCGTTGCGCACCATCATCATCTGGCCGCACTCCGAGCACGGATCGCCCTCGAAGCCTGCTTGCTTGGCGAACGTGCGGCGCACGCTGATCGAGGTGATGTCGGCCGTCGCGACGTACGACACCGCAGGCGCAGCCGCCACCACGGGTGCCGTTGCCGTCGCCACACTCGAGGCCGGCGCTGCGGGCGCGGGCGCCGAGGCCATCACCGGCGCGCTCGAGTCGCCAGCCATGATCACCGGGCTCGCCACCAGCATCGAGGGCTCGGGCAGCGCCATCTCCAGCCCGCCGAGGCCAGCGTCCTCGTCCTCCGCCGTCGAGTCCGTCGACAGGTCCACCGGCCCGAAGTGCGCCAGGTCGTCCCGCCCGAGGTAGTTCACCGCCAGGTCGCGGAACACGTAGTCGATGATCGAGGTCGCCATCGAGATCCGGTCGTGCCCCGTTACCATCCCGTTCGGCTCGAACTTCGTGAACGTGAACGAGTCCACGTAGTCCTCGAGGGGCACCCCGCGCTGGAGGCCGATCGACACCGCGATCGCGAAGCAGTTCATCAGGCTGCGGAACGCCGCGCCATCCTTCGACATCGAGATGAAGATCTCGCCGAGGCGTGGCCGGCCCACCTGGCCGCCTGTCTCAAACTCCCCCGTGTGGAGGTAGATCGTGTGCCCGCCGACCTTCGCCTTCTGGGCGTAGCCGCGGCGCCGCGCCGGCAGCCGCTCCTCCTGGCCCCGTCCGAGGCCCGCCGCGTCTTCCGTCATCAGCGCCAGCCAGCGCTCGAGCTGCGGGCGCGGCATCGCGCGGATGATCCGCTCCGCCTCGAGGACCGCCGGGTGCTCCTCGCCCACCGAGGCGTGCAGTGCCTCGACCGCCTCCTCGAGGGCCTCCTCCTCGTCATTGTTGAGCACGTCTGCGAGGGCGCCGGAGAGCGGTTGCGAGAGCTTCGAGCCGTCGCGGTAGAGCGCCAGCGCCTTCACGCCGAGGCGCGCCGCCTCGTCGTACACCGCGCCCACCTCGAGGATGGTTGCCTCGGCGGGCATGTTGATCGTCTTGCTGATCGCCCCGCTGAGGAACGGCTGCGTCGCCGCCAGCATCCGCACGTGCGCCATCGGCTCGATGAAGCGCGTGCCGTACTTGCCGCACTTCGTCGCGCAGTCGAACACCGGGTAGTGCTCGGCGCGCAGGTGCGGCGCACCCTCGATCGTCATCCGCCCGAGGATGTGGTCGTTCGCCGCCTCCACCTGCTCGCGCGTGAAGCCGAGCGACCCCAGCAGGTCGAAGTCCGGACTCGCCAGCTGCTCCGAGGTGAACCCGATGCTCCCCAGGAACTCGTCGCCCAGCGTCCAGCGGTTGAAGACAAACCCGATGTGGAACGCCGTCCGGAGCGAGTGCTCGATCCGGTCGAGCACCGGCTGCGTGAAGCCGCGCTGGCTCAGCGCACCGCGGTTGATGTACGGCGCCCCGTCGAGGCTGCCCGTCCCCGCGCAGTACGTGACGATCTCGTCCACCTCGCGCTTGCTGTAGCCCAGCCGGCGGAGGGCGACCGGCACCGACTCGTTGATGATCCGGAAATAGCCGCCGCCTGCCAGCTTCTTGAACTTCACGAGGGCAAAGTCCGGCTCGACGCCCGTCGTGTCGCAGTCCATCAGGAGGCCGATCGTGCCCGTCGGCGCGATCAGCGTCGCCTGCGCGTTGCGGAAGCCGTGCGCCTCGCCCAGCTCGAGCGCGCGGTCCCACGTGCTGCGCGCCGCCTCCGCGAGGGCGGGCGGGCACGCCGCCGTGTCGAGCGCCATCGGCAGCACCGAGAGCCCCTCGTAGTCACGCCCATCGAGGCCGTACGCCGCGCGGCGGTGGTTGCGGATCACCCGCAGCATCGCGTCCCGGTTCTCCGGATAGCACGGGAAGGCCCCCAGCTCCGAGGCCATCTCGGCCGACGCGGCGTACGAGGCGCCCGTCATGATCGCCGTGATCGCCGCCGACCACGCCAGCGCCTGCCGCGAGTCGTACGGGATGCCGAGGACCATCAGCGTCGCGCCGAGGTTGGCGTACCCCAGGCCGAGCGTGCGGTAGTCGTAGGACAGCTTTGCGATGTCGTGGCTCGGGAACTGCGCCATGAGCACGGAGACCTCGAGCACGATCGTCCACAGGCGCACCGCGTAGCGGTACCCCTCGATGTCGAATGCGCCGGTCTCGAGGTTCGTGAACCGCAACAGGTTCAGCGACGCCAGGTTGCACGCCGTGTCATCGAGGAACATGTACTCGGAGCACGGGTTCGAACCGTTGATCCGGCCACCGGCCGGCGCCGTGTGCCACTCGTTGATCGTCGTGTCGTACTGCACGCCCGGGTCCGCGGAGTGCCATGCCGCCTGCGCGACGCGCCCCCAGAGCTCGCGGGCGCGCACCGTCTTGTGCACGCCGCCGTCCGTGCGCCGCGTCAGCGCCCAGTCACCGTCGTCGCGCACCGCATCGAGGAACTCGTGCGTCACGCGCACCGAGTTGTTGGCGTTCTGGCCGGAGACCGTGACGTACGCCTCGCCCTCCCAGTCCGTCGTGAACTCGGAGAAGTCGAGGGCGGTCACGCCCTGCGTCGCGAGCTGGAGCACCCGCTCGATGTAGCCCTCGGGCACACCGTCGCGCCGCGCCTTCGAGGCCGCGCGCCGCAGCGAGCGGTTCCCCACCGGGTCCAGCCCCTGCTGCGCCGCCTCGAAGAGGTCACGGAGGTGCCGGCGAATGACCCGGGAGCCCGCGACCAGCGCCGCGACCTTCTGCTCCTCGACCACCTTCCAGTCGATGAACTCCTCGATGTCCGGGTGGTCGACGTCGACGATCACCATCTTCGCCGCGCGTCGCGTCGTCCCGCCCGACTTGATCGCGCCCGCCGCGCGGTCGCCGATCTTGAGGAAGGACATCAGCCCTGAGGACTTCCCACCCCCCGACAGCGACTCCGCGGAGCCGCGGATCCTCGAGAAGTTGGAGCCCGTCCCCGAGCCGTACTTGAAGATGCGCGCCTCGCGCGTCCAGAGGTCCATGATCCCGCCCTCGTTGACGAGGTCGTCCGCGACGCTCTGGATGAAGCACGCGTGCGGCTGAGGCCGCTCGTACGCGCTCGTCGAGCGGCGCACCTCGGCAGTCGCGGGGTCCACGTACCAGTGGCCCTGGGCCGGGCCCGTGATCCCGTAGGCCCAGTGGAGGCCCGTGTTGAACCACTGCGGGGAGTTCGGCGCCGCGCGCTGCGTCGCGAGCATGTAGATCAGCTCGTCGTAGAAGGCGCGCGCGTCCTCCTCGTAGTCGAAGTAGCCGTGCTTCCAGCCCCAGTACGTCCACGTCCCCGCGAGGCGTTCGAACACCTGCCGCGCATCGCGCTCGCCCACGTTCGCCGCGCCGAGGGCCGCCTCGCCGCGCCACAGCCACTCCGGCACGCCGTCCTCGGGCACGCGCGTCACCGCCGAGGGCACCCCGGCCTTCCGGAAGTACTTCTGCGCCATGATGTCGACGGCGACCTGCGACCACCCCTTCGGGATCTGCACGTCGCGGGCCTCGAAGACGACCGAGCCGTCCGGGTTCACGATCCGCGACTCGCGAGGCTCGAACGGCACCCCGTCGAGGGCGTCGCGGTTGGAGGCGGTGAAGTGGCGAGCGATGCGCATGCCTGTGTCCCATCGTGCTGCGGAAGCCGGATCGGGCGTCGGGGCCTGGAGGGCCGTGCGGACGTCTTATAATCTGATCACCCGCTCGATCCGTTGATCCGAGGCGGGCAAGGATCTGACCACCGTCCCCCGACACGATCAAGCTAACTACTTATCGGTATGAACAGTTTGTCAGATCGCGCAGCAAGATCATATGTTCTAATGACACAGTCAACCAGCCGAACGGTCGCCACCCCCGTTCGCCCCGAGGCGCGGCATCACCCGCCGGCCCGGAGGCCCGCCCTCGTCCGTTCGCCCTGAGCCTGTCGAAGGGCCAGCCAACCGCAGAAGTGACGAAGCGCCGTCACCCTGATCCGTTCGCCCTCATCCGTTCGTGGTGAGCCTGGCGAACCACACCCGCCGTCCATCAACCGGTCCGAATCGAGGGCCCCCCGTTCGCTCCAAGGCCCGCTTACCCCGTTCGCCCTGAGCCTGTCGAAGGGCCAGCCGACCTCGTGAGCCCGAATGGCCCCCTCCGATCGAAGTCGGAGGGCAAGTGCGCGCGCGCCCTCAGTCGCGCTGCCGCAGGCTCTCCATGCCCACCACCAGCGCGATCATGATCAGCGCCCCCGAGGCGAGCACGGGAGATGGCCCCACCCCCTGCGAGGCCGCCGTCCACAGCCTCGAGGCGACCGACATCCCCTCCCACGTCGCCGAGAACCGCTGGTCGAGCGGCCCCGCCTGGTAGTTCCCCTCGATGTGGAAGTACACCCCCGCGAGGGCGATCGCGACGGCCACGCCCGCCAGCCACCGTGCGAGGCGCCTCGAGCCCTGCGCGCGCCCGACCACGGTCAACGCCCCGGCGAGGGCGGCCAGCGCCAACCACGGCGGCGCCTGCGTCGGCGAGCTCCAGTGCCGGTCGAGCACCAGCTGCGCGACCGTCCCCGCGAGCCCGAACCAGCCGAGCGCGAGCAGCCCGTACCGCGCGCTCAGCTGCTCGAGTCGCCCGACGCGGTCCACGTCTCGGCCCTACTTCTCGAGGGCAGAGATGATCTGGTCGACGACCCCCGGGGCCGGGTTGTACTTCGCCAGCTCCGTGCGCAGCTTGGTCCAGTTCGCGTCATCCGCCGGGTACGGCCGGTACTCCACCACCTCGCGAGACCAGTTCGACGCGTTGGGCACCCCGGCCGCCTCGAGGGCTGCCTGGATCTCGGCGCGCGTTGCCGTGTTCGCGTTCACCTTGCGCACCGCCGAGGCCGTCGCGGCGGGCACCGCCGTCGAGGTGGCCACGCTCGTCGCCGCGGCCTTCGGCGTCCCGCCCGTCGAGGCGGTCGAGGCACTGGCAGCCGGTACCGTCGTCGTCCGTTGTGCCGTCGAGGTCGATGCGCGCGTCGTTGCGGTCGCCGCAGGCTCCTCGGCGCCTGAACAGGCCCCGAGGGCGAGCGCGGCGCCGAGCAGTGGCAGCGCCAGCCACGAGTTCACTCGCACAGGTCATGCTCCCCATCGCGGCGCCCGAGACCGAACGCCCGCACGGAGGGTAAGCACGCAACAACACCTCGACATGTGA
The DNA here is from genome assembly GCA_020845735.1 of Dehalococcoidia bacterium. Taxonomy (GTDB): domain Bacteria; phylum Chloroflexota; class Dehalococcoidia; order UBA2979; family UBA2979; genus RBC038. Next base: position 15,014 of record JADLFF010000005.1, on the reverse strand, counting down.
CGGGTATTAACCCGCCTTGCGACCGCCTGTCGACCGCCAGCGGTCACTCGTTCGCCGCGACACCCCTCGAGGCACTCGGCCCTCATCCGTTCGCCCTCACCCGTTCGTGGTGAGCCTGGCGAACCACACCCGCCGACCATCGGCGGTCCGAATCGAGCACCTCCGAGCGCCGAAGGCCGTCTCCCTCACCCGTTCGCCGTCCACCGTTCGCCCTCATACCCGCCGTCCATCAGCGGTCCGAATCGAGGGCCCCCTGGATCGAGGTCAGCTCGCCGTCGGGTCGTCCTGGAAGAGACCGAACACGTTGCCCTCGGTGTCCGTGCAGTACATCGTGTAGCCCACACCCGGCACCGCCATTCGAGGCAGCGCCACCTCACCGCCGTGCTCGACCGCCTTCTGTGCGTACGCCTCCACGTCGTCGACGCTCACCGTGCAGATGAACGCGTTGACCGGCGCCCCCGAGGTCGGCAACGCGCTCCGCCGAGGCAGCAGTCCGCCATCGATGCCCGGCTCACCCTCGGCGCCCGTGACCACACCCCAGTAGTCGTCCATCCACTGCGGGAACTGCCAGCCGAACACCGCCGAGTAGAACGCGATCGCCCGCTCCGGCTGCTCGCACAGGATCTCGAAGTGCACCACACGAGGCATCGCCACGCTCCTCCCGCCGAGGGCGTCACACCCTCGCGCGTCCCGTTGCGCGAGCAGGGTACGCGCTCGCGCGGCGTCCTGAGGGGGCAAGTGGCACCGCGTCGAGGCGCGCGTCAGTTCGCCTGGGACACCCCGGCCTACCCCGTTCGCCCTGAGCCCGTCGAAGGGCCAGCCGTCGATCACAGGCCCGAATCGAGCCCCTCCGAGCCGGCCCCCGCCCTCACCCGTTCGTGGTGAGCCTGGCGAACCACACCCGCCGTCAACGGAGGGCACGAATCGAGGGCTCCCCCCACCCCGGCCCCGCCTACCCCGTTCGCCCTGAGCCTGTCGAAGGGCCAGTCGACCTCACACAACGCGCGAAGCGCCGATCTGATGGGAGCCCGAGGGGCGAAGCCCCTCGGTGGGAAGGGCGGGTGGGCGGGTCCCCCGCGCCGGAGGCACGTCCTCAGATCGAAGGACCGGTGGGGGCCAGCCGTGTCGCCCGAGGGCGCTAGCTGTTGCTCCCCACCATCGCCTCGAGGGTCGCCGGGTCTCGAGGGATGCGCTCGCTCAGGTTGCGATGCCCCGTCCGGGTCACCAGCACGTCGTCCTCGATCCGCACGCCGATGCCGCGCAACTCTCGAGGCGCCTCAGCCCGCGGTCCGATGTAGATGCCGGGCTCCACCGTGAGCACCATCCCCGCCTTCAGCTCGATCGACGCGGCGCCCGAGCGGTACGGACCCTCGTCGTGCACGTCCAGCCCGAGCCAGTGGCTCGTCCCGTGCATGAAGAACGGCCGGTACGCGCCCGCCTTCACGAGGCCATCCACGCGCCCCTCGAGGACCTTCAACCGGCGCAGGCCTTGCGTCACCACCTTCACCGCCGCGTCGTGCACCTCGAGGAACGTCGCGCCCGGCTTCGTCGCCTCGATCCCCGCCTGCTGCGCGTCCAGCACGATCTCGTACACCGCGCGCTGCTGAGGCGAGAACGTCCCGCCCGCCGGGAACGTCCGGCTCACGTCGGCGCTGTAGTACTCCCACTCCGCGCCCGTATCGAGGAGCAACAGGTCGCTGCGCCCGAGCTGGCGCGTGTTCGCGACGTAATGCAGCGTGCAGGAGTTGGGACCGCCCGCGACGATCGAGGGGAACCCGAGCCGCATCGAGCCCGCGCGCCGGTACTCCCCCTCGAGGACGGCCTGCACCTCGTACTCGTGCATCCCCGGCCTCGTCGCGCGGATCGCCGCGTCGATGCCCGCGCCCGTCACGTCGATGGCGCGCTGGAGGAGGTCGACCTCCTCGCGCGACTTGATCAGGCGCATCGAGGCGGCGAGGGGAGCGGGGTCGATGATCTGCTCGAGTGCGTTCGGGGCCGCGCGACGCCGCCCGATCGCGCCCGTGATCACGCTCTGCACCCGCTCGTCCGAGCCCAGCGAGAAGTACACCGTGTCCGCCTCGACGAGGAGCTTGGGCAGCTCCTGCTCGAGGTCGTCGATTGCGAACGCCGCGTCGGCGCCGAAGTCGCGCTGCGCCCCCTCGATGCCCGCGCGCGGCCCCACCCAGATCTCCATCGCCGGGTCATGAGGCCGCACGAACAGCACGAAGGGCTGCGCGTGGCCCGGTCGCAGCACGGCCACCGCGTCGGGCTCATCGAAGCCCGTCAGGTAGTGGAACGTCGAGGACTGGCGGAAGTCGAAGTGCACATCACCGTTGCGAAGCACCTCGTGGGCGCCGGCGAACACCGCCACGCCCCCGCGCATCGAGCGCATGAACCGCTGCCGCCGCTCCGCGAACATCCTGGCTCCCCATCCATCGCGAGGCCAGTCCTCGCGATCCGCGCCCACGGTCGCCGAGCAACCGCGCGCGCGTCAATACCCCGTTCAACCGTTCGCCGCGCCCTCCCCCGTTCGTGGTGAGCCTGGCGAACCACACCCGCCGTGATCGGCCGGTGCGAATCGAGGGCTCCGGGGCCCCACCCCATCACCGCCCGCGTCTGAGGGTGCCCCACCCACTGAGGACGCTCGACCGGGGAGCGCGAGGGGGCCAAGCCTGTCTTGAGCGCGCCGAAGGGCCCCCTCGCATGAGAAAGGGTGGGTGGGCGGGTAACCGGCCCGGAGGGCCGTCCACCTCTCGAGGCCCCCTCGAGGCCTACAGCGCCCCCCAGGCCGTGCGCAGACTGATCAGCACCAGCCCCGCCGCGAGCGCCCTCGTCAGCGGCCCCTCACCGAGGCGGCGCCCCACCCACTGGCCCACCGGGTTCCCGAGGACCGCACCCACGCCGAGCCACGGCACGTCAGCCATCGGCGGCCCGGCATGCCCCGCCACGAGGTGAAACGCGACGACCACCACCGACAGCGTGAGGATCGTCACCTGCACAGACGGCACCGCGAGGCGATGCGGGATCCGCGCGATGCGCGTCGCCACCGGCACGTGGAACGGCCCCCCGCCGATCCCCGACAGCGCCGACACGAACGCCGCACCCGCCGCCCCGAGGACGGCTCGGGCGACCGGCACCGTGTAGACGTACGTGTCCCCGCGCTCCGTGAACTCCCGCCGCCAGCCTCGGCGGACCGGCGTCACGAAGAGCGCGCGCGGCCGCAGCGTGAGGTACACCGCCAGCGCGAGCAGCAGCACGGCGATCCCGAGGGCGAACAGCGTGCGGGGAACCAGGTCGGTCAGCGCCGCCCCGAGGAGCGCCGTGGGCACCGTCGACACCGCGAGCAGCGCCGTCACGCCGTAGTCGATGCGCTTCCCGATCGCGCCGAGGGCGGACGACACCCCCGCCGAGATCGCGACGACTGTCAGCGACGCCGCCGTCACCTCCACAGGCAGCGCCGAGGGGTAGCGCAGCAGGAGCAGGGGCGTGATCAGAAACCCGCCGCCCGCACCGATCGCGGCCGCGTACGCACCCACGAGGAACCCCACGAGCAGGAGCAAGGACGCTTCGAGGCCGGTCACCCCTCGAGGCTACCCCCCGCCACGTCTACGCACCCCCACACCCCCACCCCTCGTCCCGAGCCCGCCCTCGCTCCCCCGTTCGTGGCGAAGCTCGCTCTCACCCGTTCGCCCTGAGCCTGTCGAAGGGCCGCGCAGTCCTCGAGGAGTACGAATCCAGCACCCCTCCGGCGCCTACCCCCGCCATCCCCCGTTCGTGGTGAGCCTGGCGAACAACACCCGCCGTCCTCGAAGAGACCGAATCGAGGGCTCGCCCAGCCCGTGGTCCTCGTGCCCTGTTCGCGCTGGGGCGCCCCGGGAGTCCTCGATTCGCACCCTCGAGGACTGCGCGGCCCTTCGACAGGCTCAGGGCGAACGGATGATGGCCGCACTTGCCGGACTCGGCGGGCCCTCGATTCGCACCCTCGAGGACGGCGCGGGTGGTTCGCCAGGCTCACCACGAACGGATGAAGGCGAGCGCAATCCGGACTCCTGCGCGGGGCGGTCCACGCCAGCACCCGCCCCTCGAGCGCCAACACCTCTCGAGGACGCCAGCGGCCTAGCCGCCTCGCTGGGCCGCCGCCAGCACCTCCGGCGCGTACGTCGTCCCCACGATGCCCTGTGCCACCATCGCGTCGTACTCCGCGCGCGAGTAGCCGAGGAGATCGAGGTAGATCTCCTCGTTGTGCTCCCCCAGCAGCGGCGGAGGCAGCCGCACCTCGTCCGGCGTGCGCTCCATCTTGAACAGGTAGCCCGGGTACTTGTGCGTCCCCACCGTCGGCATCTCGATCGTCTTGAACCAGTCGCGCGCGTTGAGCTGCGGGTCCGCCAGCGTCTCCACCTCGTTGTTCACGGGCGCCGCGTTCACCCCCGCCGCCTGCAGCTGGTGGAAGAGCGCCTCCTTCGAGGACGTCCGCGTGAGCGTCGCGATCTCGCGGTCGAGCTCGTCGCGGCGCTTCCACCGCTCCAGCTGGCCGCGGAAGCGCTCGTCCTCGGCCAGCTCCGGCTTGCCGAGGCAGGCGCACAGCGCCGCGAACATCGCGTCCGAGTCGACATCGATGGCGAGCCACTGGTCGTTGCCCGCCGTCGGGTAGACGCCGTGCGGCGCGTGCGAGGGGTGACGGTTGCCCTGCGGCTCCGTCACGCGCTTGTTCATCGTGTAGTCCATGATGAACTCGCCGAGGACCGGCATGAACGACTCGGCCAGCGGCATCTCGATGTGCTGACCGCGCCCCGTCCGCTCACGATGGCGCAGCCCCATCACGATCGAGAGCGCTCCGAGGACCCCCGCCATTGCGTCGGCGGTGAACGCCTCGCCGGTGTAGTCCGGGCCCGCCTCCGGGTAGCCGCGGATCAGGTGGTGGCCGATCATCCCCTCGACGTGCGTGCCGAACGCCCGGAAGTTGCCGTACGGCCCCTCGAGGCCGAACGCCGGCATCCGCAGCATCACCAGGCGCGGGTTGATCTCCTTGACCGCGTCCCAGTCGAGGCCGGCCTTGTTGATCGTCACCGGCACGTTGTTCTCGATGAAGGCGTCGCTGACCTTGAGGAGGCGGATGAACGCCTCCTTGCCCTCCGGCGTGGTGAAGTCGCAGGCCATCGAGCGCTTGTTGCGCGAGTGGGCGTTGAACCCGGCGTTGCGGTTCCAGCGGTCGAGGCCGGGGTCGAAGTTGGGGTAAGAGCCGGTCGGCTGACCGGCCTTGCCCATCGCCTCGGCCTGCTCCTTCGTCACCACCGAGTCACCACCGCGGGAGAAGGGCTGGATGCGGTTGATTGGCTCGACGCGGATGATGTCCGCGCCCCACTCGCCGAGGAGCTGCGTGACGTGGGGGCCCGCCCACACCACCGTCACGTCGGCGATGCGGACACCCTCGAGGGGGAGCCGTGCGGTCTTCGCCATCTCGAACCTCCTGAGGTCAGCGCTCGCGTCGCTCCACTGGATGCGGCCTGCCTGGATGCCGCCCTGCCTAGATCACGCCCTCGGCGCGCATCGTCACCAGGTCCTGCCTCGTGAAGCCGAGGCGGTCCACGTACACCTCGACGTTGTGCTCGCCCAGGAGCGGCGCGCGGCGCGGCTGCGGGCGCGGCGAGTCGCTCATGATCGTGGGCCGCCCGGGGTACTCGAGGGGACCCGTCGCCGGGTGGTCGATCGTGTCCCACATCCCGCGGCCGCGGTAGTGCGGGTCGGTGAGCAGGTCCTCGGTGGTCATGATCGCGCCGCTGAGGATGCCCAGCTCCTGCGCGCGCGTGACCACCTCCATCTTGGTGTGCTGCATCAGGTAGACGAGGTACGACGCCTCGACCTCGTCGATCAGCTCCTGCGGCACGAACGCCGGCGGCCGGTGAATGTCGGGGTTCTCGAGGAGATCCTCGCGCTCGATCATCGTGAGCAGCGCCGGCAGCCGGTTCCCGGACCCGAGGACGTTCACGTACCCATCGAGGGTGGGGCGTACCCCGGTTCCCATCCGGATCTGGGACCCGCCGCGCTTCGAGGGGTAGCCGGTGTAGGCGGCGGCCGCCATGTAGACCGTGCGCCGGTCGCGGAAGCCCGCCTGGCACTCGTACACCGCGAGGTCGACGTAGTCGCCCTCGCCTCCCATCTCGACGCGCAGCCGTGCCAGCATCGAGGCGTACGCCGCGGCCGCCCCCGCGTGGTAGTGCGCCGTGTTCCCGCCGAGCTTGATCGGGTACATCGAGATGTGGCCGTTGTTCTGCAGCGGCCCGCCCATCGCCTGCAGCGTGATCTCGGAGCCGAGATACTCGTGGTACGGCCCCGTCTGTCCCCACGGGGTGATCGAGGCCATCACCAGCTCGGGGCGGCCCTCCGAGAGCACGTCCCAGCCCCAGCCCCACCGGGCGGCCTGCCCCGGCGCGTAATCCTCGAGGACGATGTCGGCCTCCGCGGCCAGCCGCCGCACGATCCCCGCGCCGGTCCCCGTCGAGGGGTCCAGCGTGATCGAGCGCTTGTTCGTGTTCAGGTGGAGGAACAGCCCGGACTTCTCCGGGTGCGGCTCATCGCCGGGGAAGGGGCCGTAGGCGCGCGCCGGGTCCCCCTCGGGAGGTTCGACCTTCAGGACGTCAGCGCCGTAGTCGGCGAGGAGCTTGCCGGCGAAGGGTCCGGCGACGTTGCGCGTGATCTCCAGGACGCGGATACCCTCAAGCGGACCGGCCATGCCGCCTCCTCGCGCGTGCGACTGTTGTTAGCGTGCGTATGGTAATCGCGAAGGCCCGCGTGGCAAGAGCGCGCGGCGCCCTCGAGGGCTGCGAGGGGCACGGGAGGGGACCACATGGCGGAGGCCACGGTGCAGGCAGTGCAGCCCTACGAGCTGCACGGGACTCGGTACTACCGCTTCATCCTGCTCTTCGATGGCGAACAGCGTCCGAGGGAGGCCCGCCTCTCCCACGACATGGCGTACCCGGACCCCGCCGCCGGCGACCGCGTCGAGGCCCACGCCATCCTCGGGATCATCGACGGCGTACGGAAGCTCGAGGCCGGAACGGGGGCCTGAGGCGCTCGCGCCTGCCCTCGGGGCCGCGCATCATCCTCCCCACCCCCGTGGGTCCTGAGGATGGAGCTACTCGCTTGGCGACCGTCGCGCTACTGCTGATCTCGAACACCTTCATGACCTTCGCCTGGTACGGCCACCTCAAGCACCAGTCGTGGCCGCTGGTCACGGCGATCCTCGTCAGCTGGGGCATCGCGTTCGGGGAGTACATCTTCCAGGTGCCCGCGAACCGCATCGGCTACGGGACGTTCACCGCGTACCAGCTCAAGATCATCCAGGAGTGCATCACGTTGACCGTGTTCGTCGCGTTCGCGTACCTCTGCCTCGGCGAGAGCTTCCGCTGGCAGTACGCGGGCAGCTTCGCCTGCGTCGTCGGCGCCGTCCTGTTCGCGTTCTGGGGCCGCGCCTGAGGCTGCCCGTGCGCCCCACGAGGGCTACCTCCGGAAGCGCTCGCGGATCACCGCGGCCGTGAGGTTGAACGCCAGCACCAGCACCATCAGCACGATGATCCCGGACGCGGCGATCTCCTGGAACGCCGGTTGCGGTCGCACCGTCCAGTTGTAGATCTGGATCGGCAGCGTCGTGAAGCTGTCGAACGGTGAGGTGTTGTCGAACGCGATGAAGGCGAACGCACCGATCATGATCAGTGCCGCCGTCTCGCCCGCGGCCCGCGACACCCCCAGGATGACCCCCGTGAGGATGCCGGGCGCCGCCGTCGGCAGCACCTGGTACCACGTCGTCTGCCACTCCGTCAGCCCCAGGGCGAGCGAGCCTTCGCGCAGACTCGGGGGCACCTGGCGAATCGCTTCCTGCGAGGCGATCACGGTCATCGGCATGATCATGAGGAAGAGCGTCAGTGCGCCCGTGAGCAGGCTCGGACCGAGGCCGAACAGCCTCGCGAATACCACCAGCCCGAGGACGCCGAAGATGATGCTCGGCACGCCCGCGAGGTTGGCGAGGTTCAGCTTCACGAAGTCCATGAAGCGGTTGCGCGGCGCGAACTCCTCGATCCAGACGGCCGTCCCAACCGAGATCGGCACGGTGAACAGGACCGTCATCGCGAGGAGCCACGCGGACCCGATGAGCGACGAGCGCAGGCCGGCCGCCGAGGCGTTCCTCGAGGGGAACGAGGTGAAGAAGTCCCACCCGATGCGCCCCGCGCCGGACCGCGCCAGGTCGATGCCCAGGAAGAGCAGCACGAACAGGCTCGAGACGGTGGTCGCGAGGAAGACCCAGCGAGCGATGTTGGACAGGCGCTGACGCCTCGCCAGCTGCGGGCTCCGCGCGAAGGTCGTGCGCGCCTCCATGCCGGTCGTCGTCATTCGTACTGCTCCTTGTACTTCGTGACGAGAACCTGCGAGGCGACGTTGAAGCTGAGCGTCATCAGCATCAGCACCAGGCCCACCGCAAACAGCGACGAGTACTGGATCGTCCCGCGCGCCGCATCGCCCAGGCCGACCTGCAGCATGTAGCCGGTCATCGTCTGGATGCCCGTGAACGGCGACAGTGTCAGCGTCGGCGTCGAACCGGCGGCGACCGCGACGATCATCGTCTCGCCGACCACACGCGCGATCGCCAGGAGGATGGAGGCCATCACGCCCGAGAACGCCGCGGGCAGCACCACGCGCACCGCGACCTCCAGGCGGGTGGCCCCGAGGGCGTACGCCCCCTCGTGGAGCTCACGCGGGACGTTGTGCATCGCGTCCTCGGAGATCGAGGCGATGGTCGGCAGGATCATCACCGCCATCACGATGCTCGCCCCCAGCGGGTTGAACACATCGATGCGGTCCCCGAGCAGCGGCCGCAGCACGTCGAGGGTGATGAAGGTGAGCGCGAAGTACGCGTACACCACCGTCGGCACGCTCGCCAGCGCCTCGAGGAATGGCTTCAGGATCGCCCGGACGCGAGGGGGTGCGAAGGCGCCGAGGTAGATCGCTGCGCCCAGGCCCGCCGGTACCGCGAAGACCAGCGACCAGAGCACGACGTTCAACGTGCCCGCGACCAGCTCCCAGATCGAGAAGTCGACCGGCTCGAAGAACGGCTGCCACTGGCCGAGGTGGAAGAACCGGGTCACCGGCACCTCGATGAAGAACTCGGCGGCGCCCTCCACCAGGACCGCGATGATGAGCACCATCGCGACCAGCGAGACCATCCCGCACGCGACCAGCGAGAGCTTGATCAGGTCCTCGTGCAGTCGTCGCTTGCGGCGGTAGAGGTCGCTGGAGATGGAAGCCATTCGTGCCTCGGTCATGCGCGCGTGGCCGGCGCTCGAGGTGAGGCGCCGACCACGCGGGGATGGATGGGGCCGGGCGTGCCGGAGCCGCGAGGCCTACTGCACCTTAGCCGTCTGCTGCTGCAGCAGGGCGTCCGGCAGCGAAATGTAGCCCACCTCCTTGGAGAGGCGGTTCGTGTTTTCGAGGTAGAACTGGACGAAGCCCTTCACCTCGGGGCGCTCCTTCAGGAAGCTCTCGCGGGTGTAGATGAACAGCCCGCGCGAGAGCGGGACGTACGCACCGCTGAGGGCGTTGTCGAAGGACGGCTTGACGCAGCCGTTGCCGCCGTCAACCTCGACCGCCTTGAGCCGCTGGCCCGCCTCGAGGAAGTACGCGAAGCCGAAGTAGCCGATCGCGTTCGGGTCATTCTCGATGCCCTGGGCGAGCACATTGTCGTCCTCGGAGGCCGTGCCGTCACCACGATGCTGACCGCTCGTGGTGATGATCGCCTCGCGGAAGTAGTCGAACGTCCCTGAGTCGGTGCCCGGGAAGTAGAACTTGATCGGCTGATTCGGGAACTCCGGACGCAGCTGGTTCCAGGTGGTGGGCCCGTTGACGGAGAAGAGCGTCTTCAGCTCGTCGCGCTTGAGGCACGTCACGAAGTTGTTGCGCGGGTTCACCATGACCGTGAGCGCATCGATGGCGACCTGCAGCTCGAGGACATCGTTGATCCCGGCGTTCGCGCAGGCTGCCTTCTCGCGGTCGTTGATCTTGCGGGAGGCGTCGCTGACCTCGATCTCTCCGCGACAGAACTTCTCGAAGCCGCCACCCGTGCCGGAGAAGGCGACGTTGACGCGCGTCTTCGCGCCCGCCTTGCCGAACTCCTCGGCGACCGCCTCCGAGATCGGGAAGACGGTCGACGAGCCATCGATGCGCAACTCCCCGGCGAGGCCCGACAGGTTCGCCTTTGTCCCGGACGTCGGGTCGGTCGTCGTCTTCGGTTCGGTGGAGGTGCCGCTGCACGCAGCCCCCAGCAGGACCGCCGCGGCCACAGCCGCCCCCTGCCACGCGAACGACGGAATGCGAAGTCTCATCCCTCTGGGTTCTCCTTCTGTAGTTCCCCTGTGTGCGTCGAGGCGCGGGGCATCTCCCCGACGTGCCTCGCGCGCTGACCGAGTCCAAGCGTCGGCGTCGCCGGTCAAGGGAGAATTAAGGTGCGCGTGAACACTCGGTTAAACGAGTGACGCGAAGGGCACGCGTGACGCGAGCGGGCACCATCAAGGTCGTGTCGATGACGGCACGCCCGAGACCACCGGGCCCACCGACCCGAGGCAGGCAGCGGCACGGCCCGCCGAGGACATCACGTTCCGAGTCGCAGGCCCATCTTAACGTCGATTTGACCTCGCGAGCGCCGCGCGTCCCCTACCTTCCACGGCGGCTCGCGACTCCGTCCCGGCTGCCACCAGGACGACGCGCGGGGGGTGCGAAGGAGATCGCCGTGCAACCAGCGACAGGCGTGCAGGATGCGCAAGACGCGCAGCACGTGCAGCGCGTGATCGTCATCACGAAGCGGGATCGCGTCCAGGGTGGGGCCAAGATCCGGCGCGAGCTGGTGGACCGCTACCTCGAGCAGGTGCCCGCACCCGCCGCGACTCCGTCCGTCCCACCGAGGCCCTGACCGCGCACGAACCGGCGCGCGACCCGCGCTCGCGGGTGGCGCAGGCGTCGCCGCACCTCTCGCCGAGGGGTGGCCCGGCACCCTCCTGAGCCGCACACCACGGCCCTCGCGGGACGTGCCCTGCGAGGTGGCTCGCCCAACCCTCGCGAGCCCCTCGAGCGGCTGAGCGGCCCGAGCGGCCCAGCGGCTCCGCACTCCATCGCGCTCGAGGCTCGGCGCCTGGTCCTACCTGCGGCGCCCCTCATCGGGTACATCCCGCACGTTGCGTGCGCCCCGCCCGCAGATTCAGGGACTCGTAGATTCGAGGAGCAGCCCCGCCCCTCAAAACGACCGTTAGGCTCGGTCAACGCTCAATTTCTCCCGCGATCGGTCGAACCTCAATGGAGTCGATGAGTGCGCTGGAGATGCGATGGTCGTACTGCTGCTGCCGGGCGTTGCCGCGCTGCTGGTCGCGGGAATCGCCTTCCTCGTTCAGCGTGCACGCGAGCGCAAGCACCGTGTGATCCGGGCCGAGGCGGTGGCGACGCAGGCTCGGCTGCACACGAGCCTCTCCAGCGCGGGAGTCGCGGTCCTCGCCGTGGGCCGGGACGGCCGCGTGCTGTGCGTGGAGGGCGGCCTCGAGGTGATCAACGCCGGACGCACGACGCTCGTCGGGCGCTCCGCCTGGGATGCGTTCCACGACGTGCCCGAGCTCACGGCCGCCCTGCGTGCCGGTCTCCGTGGCGCCCGAGGGCTGGAGCGCGTGCGCCTCGGCGCCACCTCCATCGACGTCCACTGCGCACCGCGGTTCGACGAAGCCGGGCGCATCATCGAGGTCGTCGCGGTCGTCCGCGACGTCACCCACGAGCAGGTCGCAGCGGACCGCGCCGAACGCCTCGCCGATGTGCGCTCGCGGATCCTCGCCGTGATGGGCTACCGCCTGAGGGGGCAGCTCTCGAGCGTCGTCGGGGCCGCCGAGTTGGCGCGGACCGGCGACGCGACCGCGCAGTGGCTCGGGGAGGTCGAAGGCGCCGGAACGCGGCTGCTCACCTACGTCGAGCACCTCGTGGACTTCCTCGAGCTGGACGCCGGGCGCATGCAGTCGCACGTCACCGCGTTCTCGCTGCGTGACGTCCTGGACCGCCTCGAGGAGAAGTACCGGTCGCGCGCGCAGATCGATGGCACCGTCCTCGTGGTGCGGGCGCCCCGCATCCCACTGGACTTCGAGGGCGACGCCGCGCACCTCGGACAGGCGCTCGACGTCATCCTCTCGGTCGCGCTGGGCACGAACCCGGGCGGCCAGGTGGTGCTCAACGTCGACGTGCATCCGAGGGACACCGGCGTCACCGGACTCGTGATCAGCGTGGAGGACGCGGGCCGCGGGCTCTCCCCGGTCGCCCGGCGGCGGGTCTTCGAGGGCTTCGACTCCGCCTCGGCGTTCTGGGCCACCCGCTCCGGCAACAGTGGCCTCGAGCTGCCGCTGGCAAAGCGCCTGGTGGCGATGATGGGCGGCACCCTCGAGGTCGACAGCGAGCCGGGGCAGGGCACCACCGTGCGCCTGGGCCTGGACCTCCAGCGCGCGTGGCTGGTGCATCGCCCGCCCGTCGAGGCGCCCGCGGCCTTCGCGACGGCTCGCCTGCTGCTCGTGGACGACGACGACCAGCAGCGTCGAGTCCACCGCGCGCTGGTAGAGGCCTGCGGGTGGACCGTCATCGAGGCGCGCAACGGCGCCGAGGCGCTCGACGCGCTGACCCGAGGCCTGCCCATCGACGCCCTCCTCACCGAGCTGCACATGCCCGTGCTCGATGGCGCCGGCCTGCTGCGCGCCGTGAACGAGCGCTGGCCCGGACTGCCGTGCGGCGTGCTGACCGCGGACGCACGTCCCGAGTCGCGGCGCAGCGGTGACGCCCTCGAGGTGGCCGTCTGGGCCGTGAAGCCCCTGGGCGGCGCACGCATGGCCGAGGTGCTGGCCGGGCTCCGGCAGGACCGTGGCGAGCACGCACTACCCGAGGCCACACCCGAGGCCACCTCACCGCTGGACGCGAGCGCGCTCCAGCGCCTCGAGTCGCTCGACGCGGTCGAGGGTCCTGCCCTCGCACAGCAGCTCACCGAGGCGTTCGTGGCGGCCGCGCCCCTGCAACTCCTGGGCCTCGCCGATGCACTCGGCACCGAGGGACCAGGCGACACCGTCGACGAGATCGTGGCATCGCTCACCCTCAGCGCGCGGCTGATCGGCCTGCCTCGCCTCGCCGAGGCGCTCGCCGCCCTCGAGGCCGGCCGGGCCGCGGGGCGCACGGGGCGGGACCTGCTGCACCGCGTCGCCCACGAGGTGCAGGCCGCGCGCGATGCCCTCGCAGACGGGATGCCGTGGCAGGCGGCCGCAACGCTGGAGGTGGCAGCATGACCGGCAGTGAGCACACGCAGCGGGCTGCGAACCAGGGTTCGGACCACCTCGCCGATCGGCTGGACCTGCTGGAGGTGCGGCTGCACGCCGCGAACCTCCGGGCGGTCGTGACGGATGCACTGCCCCCGGACCTCGAGGCCAGGCGCGCGGCGCTCCGCCGTCTCCTCGACACCATCGAGGTGGACGTCGATGCGCCGTGGGCGGACATCGCCGCCGCGCTCGGGTTCACGACGCAGGCCGGCGAGCTGCGCCGGCTGCTGGGCGAAGAGGTCGCCGAGAACGCACGACCCGTCGGCATGGCGGCCGTGAGTGGACTACTCCTGTTCAACTCCCTCTCGGGCACCGTCGAGCGGATGAGCGCGGCGAGCGGTGAAGGGGTCGGCACAGCCGGACCGAGTGTCGTGGCGGCGCAGCAACTGGACGGCCCGGACTTCGACTCACTGCAACTGAACGCCGACCCGTCGCAGCCGACCGTCGAGGAGGCAAAGCCGACCGTCGAGGAAGCAAAGCCGACCGTCGAGGCCGTCAAGCCGGCCCCCGAGGAAGCCAAACCGACCATCGAGGCCAAACCAACCCTCGAGGTGACGAAGACAACCCTCGTGGCTCAACCTGTCATCACCTCGGTCGAGCCGAGCGTCGACCCGGTGCAACCGAGCCCCGACCTGGTGCAACCGAGCCCAGACCCGGTGCAGCCGAGCATTGCCGAAGCTCAGCCAGTCATCGAGGTGGCTCCACCAGTTATCGAGCTCACTCAGCCGAGCGTCGAGCCGGTCCCGCCGAGCGTCACCCCGGTCCAGCCAGGCATCGAGGTGCCGCAACCCGGCATCGACGACGGCCCGGCGCCTGCCCCGGTGGAGCCTGTCGTGGTGCCGGTCGGAAGCGACGCGGGCGACGCGGACGACCGATCCGCCATCGACGTGTGGCCCTCCGCCGGTGCCGTGAGCGGCCTGGCCGTGCAGGACAGCGCGATCGGCGTGCCAGCCCTCGAGGGGTCGACCGACCCGCTGCCCTTCGGGACCGACGGCCCCGTGCTCGCGCCGTTCGATGCCGAGCCCGGCACCGTGCCGCCAGCGCACCCGCTTCGGCTCAAGGGCCAGCTGCCGGTCGACCAGCCGCTCGTGCCGCAGGACGAGCCCCAGGACGAGCCCCAGCCCGACCCCGAGCCCGCTCCGGCCGCGCTGCCCCCGTGGGACGACGCCCGCTGGGGCGACCTCAACTTCCTGCAGGAGGTCGCCACGGTCTTCGGGACCGCGGGCAACGACGTCATTCACGGGACGAGCGGCGACGACATCATCCTCGCGCTCGGCGGCAACGACGTCATCTACGGTGGCGGCGGCAACGACATCATCATCGGCTGGACCGGGAACGACACCGTGTACGGCGAGGATGGCGACGACATCCTCATCGGCGGGGACGGGAACGACACACTCAATGGCGGCGCCGGGAGCGATCGGCTCGTCGGCGGCGCAGGCAACGACACGCTCACCGGTGGTGACGGGGCCGACACGCTCTCGGGCGGAGCCGGCACGGACACCCTCGATGGCGGCCTGGGCACCGACGAGCTCCTCGGCGGCGAAGGCAACGACCGGCTCACGGGTGGCGACGGGAACGACACGCTCGCCGGTGAGGCGGGCACGGACACCCTCGATGGCGGCACCGGCGACGACCGGCTGTCGG
>JADLFF010000004.1 GCA_020845735.1 Dehalococcoidia bacterium | reverse complement strand
GCCTCGGCGGCCGCCTGCGCCTCCTGCTTCGAGCGCACGTCGTTGTAGCAGTTCGAGCAGTACACCGGCCGGTCGCCACGAGGCACGAACGGCACCTCGGTGGCCTGCCCGCACTGGAAGCAGTGCGCCACGTGCAGCTGGCGAGGCGTGCGCCCGCCCCACGAGACCGCCACGCCGTAGTGCGGCGTCTCCTCGCGGTCCTCCGGGCGCATCATCTTGCGCGTCGCGCGGCAGCTCGGGCAGCGGACCGGGTCGTTGGTGAGGCCCTTGCTCTGGTAGAACTCCTGCTCGCCGGCGGTGAAGACGAACGCGCCGCCGCAGTCGCGACAGGTCAGCTCGCGGTCCTGGAACGCCATCGGAACTCCTCATCGTGCGCGCCGTGCGAGGCAGCTCGCCGGCAACGCGAAGCAGGCGCGACGCAGCGTCGCGCTCGAATCGGGTGCCCTTGTGAAGGTGGGCTCGTCCAGTATACCGCCTGGCGTACCGCGCTCGCCCTCAGCGATCGCCCTCGATACGCGCTTGTGGTGGTGGTCAGCGTCAGCGAATGCGTCGCCGCGCGCGCCTCGGACCAGCGGCCGCGGCGAGGGCAGGTGCCGCCTCGAGGGGTGAGCACAGCAGGTCGTAGTGGAGCGCGCCATCGACCCGCGCTCGGACCATCGAGCCCGCGGCGTACGAGCCCTTGAGGAGCGCCAGCCCATCGACCTCGGGGGCGTCGCGGAGCGTGCGGCCCACCGAGACCGGACCGCCCCCTCGGGAGGTGGTCGGCTCGCGCGACTCCACGAGGACGTCGAGCTCGCGTCCGACCTGCGCGCGATTCGCCTCGAGGGAGAGCCGCTGGCCCAGCTCCATGAGCCGCGCGTAGCGCTCCTCCTTGACGGCCGTCGGGACCTGGCCCGGATCGAGCGCGGCCGGCGTGCCGGGTTGCGGCGAATAGGTGAACGCGCCGAGGTGGTCGAAGCGCTCGGCCTCGACGAACGCGAGCAGCTCCTCGAACTCCGCGTCCGTCTCGCCCGGGAAGCCCACGATGAACGTCGTGCGCAGCGTCACGTCGGGCATCGCCGCGCGCAGCAACTCGAGGGAGCGCCGCGCCACCCGGAGGGAGGGGCGCTTCATCCGCCGCAGCACCGCATCCGAGCCGTGCTGGAGCGGCATGTCGACGTAGGGCACCACGTTGGGCAGGCGCGCCATCGTCTCCGCCAGCCGAGGCGTCACGCGGCCGGGGTACGCGTACATCAGGCGGATCCAGGGCACCTCGGGCACCGCCGCCGACAGCCGCTCGAGGAGCGGCGCGAGACTGTCGGGCGCGTCGTGGTCCTCGCCGTACGCCGTCGAGTCCTGCGCGACGAGCACCAGCTCCCGGACGCCTGTGGCCGCGTGCCAGCGCGCCTCGGCGAGCAGGCGGTCGGCCTCCATCGAGTGCATGCGCCCCTTGATCGAGGGGATGATGCAGAACGTGCACGGCCGGTCGCAGCCATCCGAGATCTTGAGATAGGCGCTGGGTGCGCCGCCGCCGAGGAGCCCCGGGGACGCGTCGGGGATGTCGAAGCTCGCGCTTGCCGGGCCGATGTCGGCCGCGATCGCGTCCCACGCCTCGACGCCGTACGTGGCATCGACGCCGGGCACCGCCTCGATCAGCTCGTCGCGCGCGATCTGCGTCATGCAGCCCACCACGTAGAGACGCTGGTCGACGCGCCTCGAGGCCTGCAGCTCGCGGACGACCTCGATCGACTCGGCCTTCGCCGCGTCGATGAAGCCGCAGGTGTTCACGACCAGCAGGTCGGCGTCCTCGGGCGCGTCGACCGCAACGTGGCGACCGCCGCGCAGCGCCTGCTCGAGGCGCATCGAGTCGACCGTGTTCTTGGCGCAGCCCAGGGTCAGGAGGTGATATCGCACGAGGGACTAGGCTGAGGGCCACGAGGCAGCGCGTCAAGCCTCGAGGCGCTACGGTCGGAGGCGCGGCAGGCGAGGGGGCATCGAGGCGTGACCGTAGTGGCCTACCTCGGTGCGATCGTGCTGTGCGCCGGGGTCGCGATCTGGCTCCAGCGCAGCGTCGAGATGCATCGCGGCTACCGCTGGCTGTCGTGGGGGACCGCCGTCGTGTTCGGGGCGGGACTGCTGCCGCAGTTCCTGGCGCAACCGAACCTGCAGTCGCTCGGCCAGATCGTCCTGTTCGCCTCGGCGCCGCTGATCGTGATTCCGTTTCAGGTGCGGATGATCCGCCTCATCACCGGCCGCGAGGACACATCGGCACAGGGGCCCCAGCGCGGTCCGGGAGGCGGGCGCATCCGCAATCGGGACCGCCGGCGGCGCTAGGCTAGGGGGCGCGCGCGACCAGCAACGTCACGCTGTCGCCTCGCTTGATCGACTTGCCCGGCTCCGGTGACTGGTTGTAGACCGTGCCGGGCGGCGAGGCGGGCGTGGCCACCTCGATCACGACGAACGCCAGCCCGAGGCGGCCCATCTCGTCCTCGGCCTCACGCCGGGTCCGCCCCACGAGGTCTGGCATCTCGCCGGACTTCGGTGCGCTCGTCGCCGCCGAGGCCGCGTTCGCGGTGCCCGAGGTCCCCGCGGTGCCTGCGGTCGTGGTCGGCTCGGGGCCCGCGGCCTGGCTGCGGACGGCCGTGGGCGAGGCCACGACGGCTGGCGACTCCTCGCGGCCCGCGTACCAGTAGTACCCGCCGGCTGCCAGGAGCAGCGCGACGGCGACCAGCGCCCCGAGGCCGGCGCGTTGCGGGTCGCCACCCGCCGAGGTGACCGCCGCCGCGAGCCCCCTCCATTGCCCGCGCAGCGCGCCGAGCACGCTCGCCCCGGCAGCACCGCCTGCCGAACCCCGCGCGGCGCGAGTGGTCGTGGTCGTCGTCGTGCGAGGCGTCGCGCGTGGCGCGTTGAACGTCGCGCGGTCCGCCTGCGTGGGCCTCGAGGGCGGACGGCGCATCTCGGAGGAACGGTTGCCGAGGCCTCGCAGCCACTCGAACGAGGGCAGCGCGAGGGCCGGCTCGGCCGCACGCCGGCGCAGCCCCGGGGCTGGCTCCAGCTCCCGAGGGCGCGGCAGGTGGCTCGGGACGAGGCGTTCGATGGCGGCCTCGTCCAGCCGCAGGTAGCGGGCGTACGAGCGGAAGAACCCGCGCGCATACACCGGCGCCGGGAGGAGCTCCCAGCGCTCCGCCTCCATCGCCTCGAGGTAGGCCGGGTTGATCCGCGTGTCCGCCGCCACCTCGGCGATGGCGAGGCCCCGGCGCATGCGTGCCTCGCGCAGCAGCGGCCCGGCGGACTCGGGTCGCGTCCGGTTCGAGGGCTGCTCGGGTTCCGTGGTCACCTGGTCACACTGTCCGCCTGATCCTTGGCGATGGAGTCGGTCAGGCGGAGTCGACGCCCGGGAACTGCACCAGCGACTTGAGCCCGTCCATGGCCAGTCGTGAGGAGTAGGCCTCGGGGCCGTGCTCCACGTCGTAGCGGTTGGTGACCACCTCGTCGATGTGTGGCACCGCGGCGAGCATCGCCACCGTGCGGCGGTACTGGTCCGTGGTCGCGTTCTGCGAGCCAGTGAGGATGACCTCGCCGTAGTGCACGAGGTTGGGGTCGAACGGGATCGAGGAGCGGGGCGGGAAGCCCGCGAAGAGGTTGACCGCGCCCTGCTTGCGCACCAGCTCGAGGGCGGGCGGCACCAGCTCGGCGACGCCCACCGAGACGATCACGGCGTCCGCGCCGTAGCCATCGGTGAGTCCCATGACCGCCTTCGTCACGTCCTCGGTGGCCGGGTCGACCACGAGGTCGGCGCCCCAGCGCTGCGCGATCGCGCGACGTGCCGGGTTGGGCTCGCTCACGATGATCGGTCCGGCGCCCGCCGTCCGCCCGAGGAGCAGGTGGAGCAGGCCCATCGGCCCCGCGCCGACGATCGCCATCGAGGAGCCCGCGACGACGCCGCAGAGATCGAGGGAGGCGAGGACGCACGCCGCCGGCTCGGAGAGCGCGGCGACATCGAGAGGGAGCCGGTCCGGGATGCGCAGCACGTGGCCCGTGCGCACCAGCACCTCCGGGACGAGCAGGTACTCGGCGAACCCACCATCGAGGTCATAGCCCAGCGTCCGCCGCTGGAGGCAGCGGTTGCGCCGCCCCACGAGGCAGAAGCGGCACTGCTCGCAGGCCAGGATCGGGCACACGATGACCCGGTCGCCCTCGGCGAGCCCGGTCACCCCCTCGCCGAGGCGGTCGACCACCCCCGCGATCTCGTGGCCCGGGATCACGCCCGCCAGCGCGTGCTTCTCGCCTCGGTAGACGCGCACGTCCGAGGCGCACAGGGAGGCCGCGCCGACGCGGATGCGCAGCTCACCCGGTCCCGGTGTCGGCTGCGTGCGGTCCTCGACGGTGACGTTGCCCGGGGCGTTGAAGACCGTTGCGCGCATGGCGTGACCTCGAGGGTGAGCGTGCCCACTGTGACGGGCTGTGACGGACGGCAGTATCGCAGCGCGGGGACGAGGGGCGCCACCAGCGCCCTGCCATGATGAGGCACGAAAAGGCCCGCCGGGGGCGGGCGTCGTCGACGAGCGCGAGGGCGGGTTAGACCGCCGCGATCCCCGCAGCCTTGAGGCGTGCCGCCAGCCGCGACTTGCGCCGCGCGGCCGCGTTCGCGTGGATCACCCCGCTGCGTGCGGCCCGGTCGAGGGCGGCCTGCGCCTCGCGGACCTGCGTCAGGACATCGCTGTCGCCGCGGGCAATCGAAGCCTTCGCGTCGCGGACCGTGCGCGAGGCTCGTGTGCGCAGCGGCCGGTTGTGCGCCGCGTGCTTCTCGTTCTGCAGGATGCGCTTGCGCGCCTGTCGTGAATGCGCCATGTCGTAACACCCCTCCAGAGGCGGACCCTGAGGATACGGAGCGCGCAGCCCGGCGTCCACTCGCCGGACGTTCTGTCGTGGTACGCAGGTTCGGTTTGCCCGGGGCAACGGCGGCCCCGATCATGACTCGATGACCCGAACCCCGCCACCCGGTTCGAGGGGAGGGCGACTGTCTCGCTTCCTCGCCGGGCGCTCGCTGGAGTCGCAGAGCGTGGCGGGTGCGGCCAGCCTCGTGGCGCTGGGGTTCATCGGGTCCCGCGTGCTGGGCCTCGTGCGGTCGGCCGCGATTGCGAACGCATTCGGCACGGAGCCCGAGCTGTCCGCGTACTGGGTGGCGTTCCGGCTTCCCGACCTCGTGTTCCAGGTGCTGGCGGGGGCGACGCTCGCAGCCGCGTTCATCCCCACCTTCTCGAGGGTGCAGCTGCGCGCGGGCGAGGACGCCGCGTGGCGCCTCGCGTCCAGCGTGTTGAACCTAGTGTCGATTGCCACCGCCGTGATGGCCGCGTGCGCCTGGCTGCTCGCGCCGGTGATCGTGCCCTGGCTCGCACCGGGACTCGGGGCGGACACCGGTCGTGAGGCCGAGTTGCAGGCCCTCGCCGTTGAGCTCACGCGCGTGATGCTGATCTCACCCGTGCTGTTCGGCGTCTCCGGCATGGCGACCGGCATCCTCAACGCGCGGCGTCACTTCCTCGCGCCGGCGCTGGCGCCGATGTTCTACAACCTCGGGATCATCGGGGCGGCCGTGTTCCTCGCGAGGCCGTTCGGGGTGCAGGGGTTGGCGGTGGGCGTCCTCGTGGGGGCCGCCGGGCACCTCCTGGTCCAACTCCCCGCCCTGCGCAGCGCGGGCATGCGCTGGACCCCGCGGCTCGAGCTGGCCTCGGAGGGCGTCCACGAGGTGCTGCGGCTCATGGGCCCGCGCGTGATCGGGCTGGCGGCGGCGCAGGTCAACTTCGTCGTGCTGATGTTCTTTGGCTCGTTCGTCTCGGACGCCGCGATCAGTGCCGTGAACTACGCCTTCCTCATGGCGATGATGCCCGTCGGCGTGGTCGGCATGGCGATCTCCACCGCGCTGTTTCCGACCCTGGCGCAGCAGGCCGCCACGAGGCAGGAACAGACCCTGCGCGCCACCCTCGGCGCGAGCCTGCGGATGATCCTGTTCCTCGCCGTGCCCGCCTCCGTGGGGCTGGCGCTCCTCGCGAGGCCCGCCGTGGTCCTCCTGCTCCAGCGCGGCGCGTTCGACGCCGCCTCCACCGAGGTGGTGGTGGCCGCCCTCCAGGTGTTCGCCGTGGGCGTGGCCGCGAACGCCGCCATCGAGATCCTCAGCCGGGGGTTCTACGCGCTCGCGGACACGAGGACACCCGTGCAGTACGCGCTCCTCGGAATGGTGCTGAACGTCGCGCTCTGCGCCGCCCTCGTGGGGCCATTCGGCGTCCGAGGGCTGGCCGCCGCCGGGTCGCTTGCCGCCATCCTCGAGTGCGCGGGGCTGTGGTGGTCGCTGCATCACGAGCTTGGTGGCCTCGGGCGGCGGCAGGTGCTGCGGTCGTTCATTCGGACCGTCGTGGCGTCGATAGTCATGGGGCAGGTGATCGTGCTCGCGCTGGTTGCGTTGCGCGCGGGCGGGATACCGGAGACGACCACGATCGGGGCTTTCCTGACTAGCGGTGTCGCCGGTGTGGCTGGGATCATCTCGTTTGCGGTCGCTGCCGGGCAATTGCGCAGCGAGGAGTACCGCACGATCGCCTCGCGGCTGTAGTCCGCGGCGCGCCGCCATCGTTAACGCCGAGGCGGATATCGTTAACGTCATGTTCATGTGATTGTGACAACAAACACTTGCTCATGACATGTGTGCAACTGATACTCGTATTACCGGAACAGGCCGGGAGCGAGCCGCAGGCGAGGGTGTAGACCCAGTCGGCGGGCGGAAGGAACTCGAGTGATGCGAACGACCAAGAACCTCTTCTATAGCGCCATCATGGTGGAGGGCACCGCGGGTGCTCCCAGCATGAAGGAGGCCCGCCGAGACCTCGACCGCGCGTTCTACGCGGCCCGTCTCGGGGCGCTGTCCGTCTAGGACCGCCTCCGCTTCGACGAACACAGGAGGGCGCCTCGCAAGAGGCGCCCTCGCTGCATCCGCCACCGGCATCGGCGCCGCACCTCAGTCGAGCACGGACTCCTCGAGGCGGGTGTCCACCACCTCGGCCTTGCCGAGGAGCTCCTCGTCGACGAACCGCCGGATCGACTCGGTGAGCCGTTGCGCCTCGCCGAACTCCCCCGAGACCACCGCGAACCCGACCTGCGCGCGCCGCACCTGGTCCTGCAGGCCCACCTCGGCGACCGACACCTGCCGCCGCACCCTGAGGCGTTCGACGAGCGAGCGCACCACCTGGCGCTTGTCCTTGAGACTCTGCGCCGCCGGGATCGCGATCGTGAGCAGGACGCTGACCGTGACCATCGGCGTGGCGTCAGTCCGAGGGCAACGCGACGGCGGACGACTCGTCGGGCTCTGCC
Organism: Dehalococcoidia bacterium; assembly: GCA_020845735.1. Taxonomy (GTDB): domain Bacteria; phylum Chloroflexota; class Dehalococcoidia; order UBA2979; family UBA2979; genus RBC038. Next base: position 4,722 of record JADLFF010000004.1, on the reverse strand, counting down.
TCGACGGCGGACGCGGGCGCCGCGAGGGCGTACGTGACCGGGCCCGGTCCGAGGAGCGCGGGTGCACCCTCGAGGGTGAGGCCGAGCGCCGCCGCCGACAGCGCAGCAAGGTTGGCCGCGACCTCAGACTCGACTGCTGCCTCGGACGGCGGTGCGGCAGCATCGAGGCCCGGCATCGGAATCGAGGTGTCGGGCAGCGGCAGCGCGACTTCCCCGAGGTCCGGCAGGTCCTGCGCGCTGCGCAGCCCGAAGTGCTCGAGGAAGCGCTGGGTCGTCGCGAAGAGCGTGGGGCGGCCCGGCGCCTGGCTGCGGCCCGCGTCCTCGATCAGACCGCGCGCCCGCAGCGTTTGCATCGCGCCGTCGCTCGAGACACCGCGGATCGACTCGATCGTCGCGCGGGTGACCGGCTGGCGGTAGGCGATGATCGCGAGGGTTTCGAGCGCGGCATTCGAGAGCTTGCGCTGCTGCTCGATGCCGAGCAGCGCCTCGATGTAGGGCGCGGCGAGCGCCGCCGTGATCAGCTGGGCGCCGTCCGGACCCGTCTGCAGCAGGAGACCGCGCCCATCGAGCCGGACACGGAGCTCCTCGATGGCGCCGCCGAGTACCGTCAGCGTCACGCCGAGCGTCCGCGCCAGCGTCCTCAGCTCGACCGGGCCATCGGAGACGAACAGCAACGCCTCGACGAGCGACGGGAGCGCCTCAGTGGGGGCCGCCTCGCGCGACTCGCCCTCGTCCTCCCCCTCCTCGAGGTGGGCGTCGGCCGCGTCGCCTGCGTCGGGAGTGCCGGGCGTGGCGGCTGTGGCGGGCGTGGCGGGCGTGGCGCTGTCGTCGGCCGCTGCCTCGTCCGTCGGCTCCACGGAGGTATCGAGTTGCGCCTCGGGCGGCGCCGGCTCATCGGCCACGAGCACGTTCGAGTCAACGACCGCCTCGGCGGTCGCTTCCGGCTCGACCTCGTCGGTTCGCGTCCTGCGCTCTCGAGGCACGGCGTACTCCGGGAATGGCGGCGTCCAGGACAGTGATTGTATCGACCGGCCCCGAGGCAGTCCTCGATGGGTGACGGGGACGAATCGGCAGGGTCGCAGCGCTAGGATCGCGATGTGATCATCGATGCGCACACGCACGTCTTCCCGCCGCGCATGATCGAACGGCGTGGCCGCCTCGTGCTGGCCGACGCCGGGTTCGCGGAGCTCTACGGCGAGGCGAAGGCGCGGATGGTCTCCGCCGACGCCCTGATCGAGTCGATGGACCGGGCAGGCGTGGACGCCTCGGTGATCTGTGGCTTCTGGTGGCGCTCGCCGGACCACGCCGAGGAGCATGCTGCCTACCTCCTCGACGCCGCGGCCGCCTCAGGAGGGCGCCTCATCCCCTTCGTGCCCGTCGTGGGATCCGGCGCCGCCCTCGATGCGACGCTCGAGCGCCTCGTGCGCTTCGGTGCGCGCGGACTTGGCGAGGTGCGACCGGGCCAGGCCGAGGGCGTCGACGCCGCCCTCGAGCGCGCCGCCTCGGCGTACGGGTTGCCCGCGGTCGTGCACAGCTCCGAGACCGTCGGCCACCGCTACGCGGGCAAGCACGGCGGCTACGAGGTCGGCGACCTCTGGCGGCTCCTCGAGGAACGCCCGGGCGTGCGCGTGATCGCCTCGCACTGGGGGGGTGGGCTGCCGTTCTTCGCGCTCATGCCCGAGCTGCGCGCGCACATCGAGGCGGGGCGCCTCGCGTTCGACACCGCCGCCTCCGCCTACCTCTACGAGCCGCGCGTCTTCGAGGCCGTGATCGCGCTTGCCGGGCTCGACTCGATCCTGTGGGGGTCCGACTTCCCATTGCGCGCCCAGGCGCAGGACCGCGCCGAGGCCGAGGCGGCCCTCCCGGACGACCGGGCGCGCGAGGCCGTGCTCGGAGGCAACGCCGCGCGCTTCCTCGGCCTCACGCCCGACTAGGAGACGACCGCAGGTGCGCCTCTTCGTCGCGCTCGAACTGCCCGAGGCGTGGCGCGCCGCCGCGCTGACGCTGCGCCTCGAGTGGGAACGCGGGCTGGACGAGGAGGCCCGGCGCGCGCTGCGCTGGGTCGAGCCCGAGCTGCTCCACCTCACGCTGCGCTTCCTCGGCGAGTTCGCCGACACCGGCGTGCCGCAGCTGCAGGCCGCCCTCGATGCGCATGTGGCGACGCTCCCGCTCGCGCTGACGGCGCATGAGGTGGGCACGTTCGGCGCGCCGAGGCGCGTGCGCACGCTCTGGCTCGGCGTCGCGGGAGAGCTCGAGCGACTCGCCGCGCTGGCCGCCGAGGTGGAGCGCGCCGTCGTCGAGGCCGGCGCCGCTCCCGAGGCGCGCACGTTCGCGCCCCACATCACCCTTGCCCGGGTGCGCGAGCGGGCCTCCGAGCGCGCGCGCGAGCAGGTCGCGCGGGCGGCGCAGGCAGTCCGCGCGCCACCGCTCGAGGTGCGCGCCACCGAGGTAGTCCTCGTGCGCTCGCACCTCGGCAGCGGACCGCCTCGCTACGAGGTGCTGTCGCGGCATCCTCGGCAGCCTGCTGGCGCGGCCGGAGGGCTCCGATAGTGAAGACGAAAGCAATGTTGACGGGGCGGAGCCCGTCCGCGTAGCGTTCCATGCGGAGGTGCAGATGACGCCTGTGCCATCCCTGGAAGCAACCAGAGGAGCGCGCCGCGCCAGTTGTGCGGCGCGCTTTCTTGTTGCCCCGGTTCCCCACTCCACCCTGGCGCGGATGACAAGCTGAGCGGAGGCGGCGATGGACTCAGGACTGATCGGCAAGGTTGAGAAGGCGCACCGGTACGCCCAGGAGCGCGACCGGTTCACCTTCAACGGGTTGCAGGTCCACGTCCGGGGCGATAACGACGCGCACGACGTGACGCTGCAGGACGGACAGTGGAGCTGTGGCTGCGAGTACTTCTCGCACCACCGCGTCTGCGCGCACTCGATGGCGCTCGAGCGCCTGCTTGATGGCATGGTCCCGATCTCGAGCCCGGCGGTGCCCTCGGCACCCTGAACGGGCGGCCGGACGTCTGACGCACGGCAAGGGCCGGAGGTGCTGACCTCCGGCCCTTTGCTGTGCCCTTGGGGGGCGCGCTGCTACCAGCGAAACGGATCGCGCTCCCGCCGCACGAGGCGCACCGCTCGTCCGAGTAGCCGCTGCAGCCCTCGCAGCGCGACCTCCCACACCGATGTCGACTGGATCCGCGACCGCGCGTTGTAGCGCTCGGCCTCCGGGTCGACGTGCCCCGGCGAGACAGGTGGGATGAACGCCACGAGGCGCCTCCTGGCTAGCCCTGCAGCTCGGCGATCGCGCGCTGGATGTGCTGGTCCTCGATGAAGGGGCTGCGGTCGGCCTCGCGGAGGGCGGCCGCGCGGCGCAGCACCTCGGTCCGCGCGATGCCCGCGGGCGGCTCCGTGATCCACGCCGTCACGATCAGCAGCACGCCGTTCGGGTCCTCGAGGAAGACCAGCCGCTCGTAGCCGCGCCGGATCTCCTCGGAGCCGCGAATGCCCGAGTTCGAGAACTCGAAGAACGCGCGGTCGAGCGTCGCGGCGTCCACCCGCAGCGCGAGGTACTGCGTGGACCCCACCCCGAGCGACGCCTCGGCCAGCTTGAGGTTGGGGTCGACCGGGCCGATGAGGAGGATGCAGGCATCGTCCGAGACGCGCAGCATCGCCTGCACCGACTCCGGGTCATCGCGGTTGGGCTCCAGGTAGAGCAGCTCGAGGCCGAACGCCCGCTGGTAGAACGCGATCGACTCCTCGACGTTCTTGACGATGATCGCGGGGTAGCCGATGCCGCTGACCTGCACAGTGACCGCTTCCTGGGTGCGCGTGACGCGTGAGCGCCGGAAGCGTACGCCGTTTCGCGAGGCACGTGCAGGACGCGGCTCGCGGCTGGCCGGGGGGCCGAGGCTAGAATGGTCGGATGACCGCAGACATCGAACGCGTCACGACCATCGACGATGGTCCCGACGAGGCCGAGCCGCTGCCCCCCCGGTATGCCGGGGAGATCCCCGCGGACGGGCCCCTCGACGCCACCGAGGGCGTCGAGGCGTTCCTGCGCGCCCTCGAGCGGGGCGAGCCCTGGTACCCGGCGATGCTCGACGTGATCGCGCGCTGGACCGCCGCCGACGAGCTGGTGGGGGAGCGCATCTACCACTACCTCCTGTCCGGGGAGGCGTTCGACTGGCTGTTACTTGCGCAACGCCTCGTGGAGGCCGCCGACCTCTGGCTGCCGGGCGTCCTGCCTCGTGCGGAGACCGAGCGGCTGCTGTTCGCTGGCCTGGCCCCCGGCGGCGAGGACGAGCTCGAGTTTGCGCGTGCGATCGGCCCGCAGAAGCACCGCGCGCACCTCAACTTCCAGTACGGCGTGGTCGTCGAGGAGGCGCTGCTGCTGGCGGTGGAGCAGGAGCTGCAGAAGGCGGGATCGCTGGCCGGGGCGCGGACGGCAGACATCGAGGCGTACGAGCGCGTCTACGGCAAGCCGCTGGACGAGTTGCTGGCGCTCTACGCCGAGGAAAGCGACGTGTCCCTCGGCGACCGCGTGGCCCTCGAGGACTGGCGCGCGTTCATCTACTGGTGCTCGAAGTACCGCTTTCGCACCGCGGAGCCCGCGCGCGTCGCCTCCGACACGCGCAAGTCGCTCGCGCTGCTCTCGACCATGGACCGGCATCGGCGGCGCGTGACGCGGAAGAAGCCCGAGCCCGCTCCCGAGGAGCCGATCGACATCGGACG
>JADLFF010000003.1 GCA_020845735.1 Dehalococcoidia bacterium | reverse complement strand
GGCGGCGACGATCCCGGGGCGGTCCGCGCACTGGATCAGCAGCCGGGCCGTCCCCGAGGTCGGATGTCGCTCGTCTCGCCCCATAGCTGGCATGGTAGGTGCGCCGCACGCGAGGCGCGAAAGGCCCACGTCGAACGTGTCGTTGCTGCCCGCCGCTGCACGTCCGAGCTGCGGCGAGCATCCGTCCCGCGCAAGGAGACGTGTCGGTACGTGCGCACGTGTTGCGCAGTGGTAGCCTGCGCGGCGTCACGCAGGACAGCGTTCGAGGATCGGGGTGAGCCAGGTGTCGCGGCCGCCATCGAGACGGGTCCCGGGCCCGCGCGCTCCGGGGAGACTGATGCGGTGGGTGGCCGGTGCGGCGATCGTGGTTGCCCTGTACGCCTCGTGCGGCGAGGGCACACCGACCCCTATCTCGCGCGCCACGCCCACCGCCTCACCGCTCGTGGCGCCTCGGCCGCTCCCTCCGTCACCGACGGCTCCGCCACTGGTGAGCACCCCGATTCCAACTCCGGCCGCACGTGCTACCGACCAGGCGGGGCGAGCCATCGTTCGTCAGAGCGGGGACGTAGCTCGAGGCGGCGCAACGTCACTGATCGGTGGGAATGGTGGTTGGCTCATCAGCGTGCCGGTGGGACTGAACCTCGAGTTCCGGGGCATCGCGATCGTCGAAGGACTGTCCGCAGGCCCTCGAGTCCTGCTGCGTGACCAGGCAACGGGCAGCGAGATCGCAATCGACAACGTGCACGGCGTTGTTGCCGGTTACGTGGCTCGAGGCCCATCGGACCAGCTTGAGAACATCGCGCGGCTCCTCGAGCAGGTGCAGGTCAGCCGCTAGCTCGAGTGGCGCACCTCAGCCCGGTCACCCGTGATGGTGGTCGTGCCCGTGGTGGCCGCCGTGGTCGTGGGCGTGAGTCGAAGCCCCCGCACCGGGGGCTGGCGGGACCTGTCAGCAGCCGGGTTCGCCGTCGTTTCCGCAGCAGTTCGAGCGGCGTACGACCCGCACGCCGTAGTTCTTCGCGGCCAACCGGAGCTTGGTCGTGAATGGCGCGTCGTACTCGCGCCAGTTGGAGATGAAAGCCCCGATCGAGGGGCGTCCGCTGGACCAGTTGAACAACGGCACTACGCCCGCCTCGCACGGTTGAGCTCGCCCACGGGAATCTCGAGCTCCACGCCCACTTCGCGCTCCGCCTCGTTCCCTGCGAGGCGGAACCGCACGGATACGTGGGCGCGCGCCGCGTCTACCTCCCGCTCCACGAGGTTGACCTCCAAACGGGTCTCTCCCCGGACGGCGCGCGGAGGGCCCACGGTCACCCCCTCGCCCGACGCCGTGAAGGCTGGCTCGCCCGCGATCGCGGCGTCCCGCACATCGAGGCGCACGTGCAGCTGGGCTCGCTGGCGGAACTTCAGGTCCGGAGCCCCCAGCACCACCTCGAGGCGGACGCCGTCCTGCTCCGCCATTGCCCGCGGGTAGCCCTCGAGGCTGACGGGTAGCCCGAAGCCCTCGGCAAGCACGAACGCCGGGACCTCGCGCACCTGGTACTCGCGGTGGAAGTACTTCTGCAGCACGATCCCGCGCTCGTCGAGGAGGTAGGCGCCCGGGAACGGGATGCCGTGGAGCGCGTCTTCCGGCTCGATCAGGTCGTTGAGGATGCCCAGCCGACCGATGAGCACCGATCTCTCGTCGGAGAGGAAGTCGTACGTGATGCCGTGCTCAGCGCAGAACTGCGCGATCGCGCCAACGGGGTCGTTTGAGATCGCGGCCACCCACACGTCCGCAGCCTCGAAGTCCGGCATGCCTCGTTGCAGCTCCACGAGCTGCGTGCGGCAGAACGCTCACCATCTCGAGGAGCGCTGGAACACGATGAGCGCCCGGCGGCCCGCTCGCGCGCGGCCCAGGTTGACCTCGAGTCCGCGCTGGCCACGCAGCGTGAAGTCCGGGAAGGCGTCGCCCACCGCCGGCCCCGAGGGGAAGTCCTCGGTCGCCGGCATGCGCTGGGCGGCGGGAACCACGGGGAGCGGCTCAGTCACGGCAGGTGCCTCCGAGGGATGCCTCCCTCAAGGATAGCCTCCACCGCCGGGTCACACGCGACTCAGACGCCCTGCCACGCCGCCCTCGACTGCACGCCCAGCACGGTCAACAGGACCGCCGCCACGACGGCGCCACCCGCAATCGCGATCTGCGGCCCGAGCGCATCGGCAACCACGCCCGCGACGAGCACGCCCAGGGGTTGCAACCCCCAGAGGAGGCTGGCGAGCGACATCACGCGCCCGCGCATGTGCTCGGGTGTCTCGACGAGCAGCACCGTCTGCGTCAGCGTCTCCGTCACCTGGAGCCCCAGCCCGATGAACAGCACGGCTCCGACGGCCGGCGCCAGTCCGGGGCTCCACGCGAACGCGACCGTCGCGACCAGCGCGAGGGCGATCCCCGCCGCGAAGAGCGGCGCGCGACGCCTCAGCCCGGACGCCGGCACGAGGGCGAACGCACCGATCGCGGCCCCGACGCCGGCCGCCGTGTAGATCGCGCCGAGCCCGCCCTCGCCACTGCCGTAGACGTCTCGGACAAACACGGGTGCGAGCTGCTGCCAGTTCCGCCCCGTGAGCGTCACGATCAGCGCGACGGCCAGCAACAGGAGCACGACCGGCTCGCCACGCACGTAGCGGATCCCGCCGGTGAGGTCCGCGACGACGTTGAAGGAGCCCGCGCGCTGGCGCCTCGGGATCCGCATCGCGGCGATCGAGGCGGCGAGCGCGGCGTTCCCCACACCGTTCGCGAGGAAGCACCCTCCTGCCCCAAAGGCCGACAGCGTGGCCGCACCGGCCACGGGACCCGCGATCGTCGTCAGCGAGAACACGGCCACGTTGATCGCCACCGCGTTGGCGACGACAGGCGGCGGGACGGTGTCGGGGATTAGCGACTGCCTCGCGGGGATGTCCATGGCGAAGGCGCACCCGGCGAGGAACGCCAGCACGATCAGCTGCCAGACCGTGATCTGTCCGCTGAGGATAAGCGCACCCTCGATGAACATCAGCGCCGACACGGTCGACCGCGTGCCGACCAGCAGGTGCTTGCGGTACACGCGGTCGGCGATCACGCCGGAGAGCGGCCCGAGGATGAGGAAGGGGAACGACAGCATGGCGCCGACCAGCGCCACCATCGTCGCGCTGTTGGTCATCTCGAGGACGAGCCAGCCCTGCGCGACGATGATCATCCACCAGCCACTCAGGGCCATGAACAGGCCGCCGAGGAGCAGGCGGAAGTCGCGGTAGCGCAACGCCTCCAGGGAGCGCGGCAGCACGCTCTCCCCCGAGGCGGGCTCCACGCTCCACGTGCCGGCGGTGGTCGCCTCGTGCGGACGAGGCGAATCAGGCTCGGTGGGCTCAGCGGCAGCCGTCAGTTGAGGTGCTTTCGGAACCAGCCGACGGAACGCTCCCAGGAGTCGGCAGCGGACGGCGGGTGATGCGCAGGACCGGCGTTGAAGAACGAGTGCCCGGCGCCGTCGTAGATCTTCACGTCGTTCTCGACGCCCGCCCGCTGGAGGGTGTCCCGCAGCGTCTCGACCTGCGTCACGGGGATCCCCTGGTCTAGCGCGCCGTACGAGCCCATCACGGGCACCCTGATCCGGCTGATCGTCTCGGCGTCCGGCATGCCGCCGCCGTAGTAGACGTGGACCGCATCCACGCTCGAGGTGGGGCGGATGGCCGTCGCCAGCGTGAGGCCTCCACCCATGCAGAACCCCGTGCAGCCCACCTTCGCGACGCCCTTGTTCGCCTTCAGCCAGCGAATCGCGGCATCGATCTCGCGCGCCGCGAGGTCCCGGTCGAGGCCCATCGCGTACTTGCGCGCCTCGTCGGGCTCCGTGGCCATGTTGCCGTGGTACATGTCCGGCGCGAACGCGAGGAAGCCTTCGGCCGCGTACCGATCGGCAATGCCTTTGATGTCCTCGTTGAGGCCCCACCACTCCTGGATCACGATCAGGCCCGCGGTCGGCGTGCCCGACGGCTCGGCCAGGTAGCCGCTGACGTGGACGCCGTCCTGGTCGAACTCCAGTAGCTGTCCCATCGGGGACCTCCTCGCTGGCTGCAGATTGCGGTTGGGTCTCATCGATCGCGTGCGGCGGAGTATAGCGGGCCGCACGCCGAGGATTCGGCGGACGTGCTCCTACAATGCGCGGCACCGGGAGGAGGCAATCATGTGGGGCACCATCGCGAGGATGCGCGTGCGGCCGGGGGCCGAGCAGTTCCTCTTCACCCAGTTCCATTCGATGCGCAACGCGGAGCGCATGCCCGGCTGGCTCTTCACGCACCTGTTCCGTTCCGACACCGACGCGCAGGAGTTCTGGATGGTCGCCATGTTCACGGACAAGGAGGCGTACCGCCGGAACGCCGAGAGCCCGGGGCAGCACCAGATCTACCTGCTGATCCGTTCCTGCCTCGAGGCTGACCCGGAGTGGCACGATGTCGACGAGGCGGACCTGATGTCGGGCGGGAGCGAGTCGAGGCCTCAGCGGCTGGGCGAGGGGTCGGGGTCCGTGTAGCGCACGTGGTGTCCCTCGTGGATGCCGTGCGACGCATACCAGCGCGCGGGGGCCTCGATGGCGGAGCGGTACGGGGCAGACGAGTACACGTAGTCCAGCGACTCGGCCTGCATCGTGTGGATCGACACGATGCGGTTCTGCTCGTCGATGAAGGCGATGTCGAGGTCGATGTGCGTCCCCTTCATCCAGAACGGGCCGTCCTGCCCCGGCTTGCCGTAGTCGAACAGCATGCCGCGCTCGCCGAGGGCGGTCCGGCCGGACAGCCCGATGCTGAACTCGCCCTGTGGCAGCACCTCGACGGGCAGCCGTCCGACGACGCGACCATCGGCCACGAACTCGGCGACGGGCAGGCGCTCTACGGGTATCGCAGCCGTCGAGGAGACAGGCTCAGGAGGCGGAGTGCCCTCGCGGAACTGGGACGGCAGCGGTGTGGGCACGAACGGGGCAGCCGGGCTCGCCGTCGCCTCGGGCGCGGACGAACCACCCCCACCGGCCACCTCGGCACCACAACCGGCGAGGAGCAGCGCGATCACGATGAGTGTCGCGAGGGCTGGCGGCAGGCGGTGGACCATGCCTCCATCCTAGGCGAGGCTGCCCGCACCGCGCCCGCCGTTGACAGCGATCCCGCCCCCGCACCACCATCGCGTCATGTCTTCCAGCGGCACGCTCGACCTCGCACTGCGCCTGTGGCCCGGGGCCCGCGACAGCGGCGCTGTCGCCGACCCGAACGACCTCGATGTGCTGCTCGCGAGCCAGGGCCAGCCGGGCGCCGTGGGTCACGACTGCGGCCTGACCTCCACGTTCGCGTGCTTCGGCCCGGACGAGGACGCCACGGCGTTCACGCTGCCCACCGGCGAACGCCCGGCCACCGATGCCGAGGGCCGCTTCATCGCACACGTCCTGGTGACGCGCGTCCTCCTCGCGGCCGGGCTGGACATCGACCCTCGCGTCACCGAGGCAATGTGCGCGGCACACGCACTGTCGTGGGCGGTCGGCGGCACCGAGTACGCGCAGTCCCCCCTCGCACTGGCGACCGCGCTCTGGCTGCCCGCGCTGGACCCCGACTCGGCCTCGGACCGCCCGCTGCCGATTGACTGGTCGGCATCCTGCTTCGAGGATCCCGTGCGCTGGCCTCCGGACGACCGGCTGTTCTCGCACTATGACGTCCGCGAGCGCGC
>JADLFF010000002.1 GCA_020845735.1 Dehalococcoidia bacterium | reverse complement strand
GCCTGGGAGGCGAACGCCGCCTTCTGGGACCAGCGCATGGGCGAGGGCAACGACTGGGTGGAGCGGCTGTGCTGGCCCGCGCTGACACGCCTCCTCGACGTGCGGGCGGGCGAGCGCATCCTCGATGTCGCGTGCGGGAACGGGCTGACCTCGAGGCGGCTCGCGGCCCTCGGCGCGACGGTCCTCGGGTTTGACTTTTCGAGCGCGATGCTCGACTTCGCTCGCGCGCGCACCGAGGCGCACGCACCCATCGAGTACCACCAAGTCGACGCGACGGACGAGGCGGCGCTCGTCGCCCTCGGGGAGCGGTCCTTCGACGGCGCGCTCTCGAACATGGCGCTCATGGACATGGCCGCGGTCGGCCCGCTCTATCGAGGCCTCGCGCGCCTGCTGCGACCGGGCGGTCGCTTCGTGTTCAGCGTGCCGCACCCGGCGTTCAACGGCGCGCACTGCTCCCTGTTTGCGGAGCGGCGCGACCTCGGCAACCGCATGGTGGACGAGTACGGCGTGCGCGTCACGGGCTACCTCGATGCCGGGACGACCCTCGGAGTCGCGATCAGCGGGCAGCCCGAGGTGCAGCCGTACTTCCATCGACCGCTCCACGATCTGCTCGGGCAGGCATTCGAGGCCGGCTTCGTGCTCGATGGCCTCGAGGAGCCCGCGTTCGGCCTCGAGGACGGCGACGAGCGCCGGGGGCCGAACTGGAACAACCTGCCGACCATCCCGCCGGTGCTCGTCGTGCGGCTGCGCCTCCCCTCCTGAGGCCGCGCCGCCACGCGCCGTTTCCGAGGCGTTGCGAGGCGCAGGCACCGCGTGCGACCCTCCCGCCTGACAGGCCGACAGCGAATCCATGAGGCAGCCGATGCTCCAGCGCTACGTGGGCACACCCGAGCGGGCGCGCGCCCTCGCCGGCTCTGCGCTGATCGCGGCAGGCGTCATCTCGCTCCTCGGCATCACGACCGCCGAGGCACTGTTCCCCGAGACGTACACGACCCACGCCAACGAAATCAGCGACCTCGCGGGACGCAGCGAGGAGGGCGCGATCCGGATGCCCTCGTGGCTGGTGTTCAACCTCGCGATGGTGATCTCGGGCGTGCTGCTCGGCGCCGCGGCGGTGGGCCTCAGGACCGGCATGGGCGTCTCGCGCGTAACGAGGGCAGTCGCACTCCTCGCGGCCGGCACGCTGGGCGTGGGGCTCTTCCCCGACTACTTCCCGACGCTGCACCGGGTGTTCGCGGGCATGACGTTCATCTCGGGGGGCGTGGCCGGCGTGCTGGTGGCGCAGGCAACCGGGAGGCCCTTCGGCTACACCTCGGCGGCGCTGGGGGTGGTTGCGCTCGTCGCCCTCGACGTCGTCGTCTTCGGCAAGTCGACGTTCCTCTACACCGGACTCGGGCCGGGCGGCATCGAGCGGTGGGTGTCCTACCCGATCATCCTGTGGCAGGTCGCGTTCGGCGCGTACCTCCTCGGGAGCCGCGCACCCGTGGGGCCACGCCACCCGCGGGTCATCGAGACGCCCGGCGAGCCCTGAGGTCGGCGCGCAACTCGCGACGCCAGACCAGCCGCAACCCGGACCACGTCGCATCGAGGGCGGCGACCTTGTTGTCGACCAGGCCGAGCGGCAGCGCGACATCGCGCACCACCTGTTCGGTCATGTCGGTCGGCACCTTCGAGGCGCGCTTCGGCCAAGCAACCCAGAGCGCACCGTCGGCCTCGATCGCCGCACCCAGCCGCTCGATGTGTGCGGCGAGCTCGGCGGCCGAGGTGGTGAAGTACAAGAGGACATCGGCGGTGCCGCCTCGACGCCGGCGCAGCTTCACGCCAGCCGGCAGTGGCTCGAGCGTCGCGGCGAAGGCGGCAGGCGCACCCTCGAGGACGACCGTGTGGCCCTCCTTGATCCCGAGCTTCGTCGCGAGCGGCGTCCCTGAGTAGCCCGCGGTCACCCCTCGGTCCCTGCGCCGGACTCCGCGAGGAGCGTGCGCGCGAACCACGCGACGAGCCGTTCGCGCACCTCGGGATGCCGCTGGCGCAGGCTGTGCGTGGCGCCCTCGAGGAGCACGAGCTCGCGAGGCGCGCCCGCGAGGGAATAGAGCAGCCGCGAGCAGTCGGGCGAGAGCCGCACGTCGTCGAGGCCGTGCACGAGCAGGAGGGGTGTCGGTGCGAGCTCCCCGACGCGCTGCGCCCCGGCCGTCTGCGTCGCGAGCGTGGCCACCGAGCGCACCAGCGCGTGGTCCCGCACGCCCGCCTCGATGACGACCGCGCCGCCGAAGGAGTGCCCGAGGAGGCCGCAGGCCGTAACGCCCTCCGCCCGCAGCCAGGCCAGCGCCGAGGTCACATCGTGAATGCCCTCGTCGAGAGGGCCGGGGAAGTGGTGGATGCGGAAGTCCACGCGCAACGTCGCGAGGCCCGCGTCCGCGAGGTCCTCGGCGAGCGCCGGGTAGAGCCCGACCGGGCCGTCGAGGCCGCCGTCGCCGCCGCCCACCATGACGATGACCGCCACCTCGGCGAGGTGCCGGTCGGCGGGCAGGGTCAGGGCTGCGGTGATCGGCCCTCGGTCCGAGGGGACTTCGACGAGCTGAGCCGAGTCGGACGAGGAGTCAGCGGTCATGCCTCGCGAGGCTAGCACGCGCATGGTTGCGCGGGCAGGCGATAATCGCGTGCGAACGCGCACCTGCGGCTGCGCAGAAGGAGGCACGATGCCCACCGCATCCATCAACGGCACCGACATCTACTACGAGACGCACGGCAGCGGCTTCCCGCTCGTCTTCGTGCACGGCGGCTTTGGCGGCCTCGGCACGGGCGCGGGCGGCAACGTCCCGGCCTGGGTCGAGAAGTTCGCGCAGCACTTCCAGGTGATCCTGCCGGACCGGCGGTCCTCGGGGCGGTCGGGCTTCCCGGACACCCCGCACACGCAGTCGCTCTTCGCGAGTGACATTCGCGAGCTCCTGCGGCTCCTCGGCCACGAGAAGGCGCACATCTACGGCACCTCGGCGGGCGGGCCGACGACCCTGACGTTCGGCCTCGAGCATCCCGAGGCGACGGCCAGCCTCGTGGTCGCGGACACCGCGCCGTGGCTCTCGCGGGACCCCGACCTGCTGACGAAGCTGCGTGACCGCATCAACGTCATGCACACGAAGGGCGTCGAGGCAGCCTACGAGGCACGTCGCGAGGGCGGCACGGTCGGCCTCAACCTGTTCGCGGCGGCGCGGCCGGCGCAGTCCAAGGAGGAGGAGGACGCGCGCGCTGCTCGGCGTGCGGCGATCCAGGCGCAGCTGGCGCAGGTCCCGCGCGAGGAGCGCGTCGCGAAGTACGGCAGCGAGCTGCGCACGTACGAGGCGCATGTGGACTTCGATGTGTCGGGACGCCTCGCGGAGATCACGGCGCCCGTCCTGCTCCTCTACGGCACGGGCGACACGGTCTACCCGAACGTGGACTGGGCGGGGATGACGAAGGACCTGCCGAACTACACGTACGTGCCCGTCGAGGGCGTCGAGCACGGCGTCGTGGGCGAGCGGCCGGAGCTGCTCGACACCATCCTCGAGTTCTGCCGGGCGCACACGCCCGTCACCGCCTGACGAGGCGGCGCGCGGTCACCTCGAACAGCAAGCGGCCCCGCCTGAGGCGGGGCCGCGCTCTGTCCACCATCCGAGGCGAGCTCAGCCGACGCGCTGCGGCTTGAAGCTCGACTCCTTGAGCTCGATCTGGTCGATGTGCATCCGGTGGTGGCGGTAGACGCCGCGGAGCATCTGCATCACGGTCAGGTTGCCCCAGCCTGTGTTCAGCCCCTTGCGGCCGAACGCCTCGTCTGGGATTGCCGCGACGATCTCGAGGTTCTGGCGGTGGCGCTCCTCGAGGAGGCCGACCAGCTCATCGAGGGTCCGCGGCTCACTGGGCGGCGGGAAGGGGTTGGACTCCTCGACCACGCGGTACTTCGACCACAGCTCCGCGAGGTCCGGCTCGTCCTCGATGGCGGCGCGGGCCGCCATGGCGGTCCAGATGTCATCGGCGAGCAGCTGGTGCTCGAGCTGCTGGAGCGCCGACCACTCCCCCGGGGCTGGGGGGCGCGAGAGCTCCTCCGAGGATCGCTGGCGCACCGTGGCCACCAGCTCGTCGTGGTGTGACTGCAGCTTCTCGAGCAGGTCCGCCCGCTCCGAGCTCATCTCCGGCATCGCAGCCTCCGTTCGCCTGCCTGCGCTCGCGTGCACCTCGGTGGTTGTATCACATGGCGAGTAGCGGAACGGCCCGACCTAGTGGCCGGGCTCGAAGGTCTGCTCGCCGGCGCGGATCGCGACCTGCAGGCGGTTCTCCGAGGGCGGCAGGGGGCACGACCAGCCATCGTTGTAGGCGCAGTAGGGGTTGTACGCGTAGTTGAAATCGAGGAGCACGCGGTCCTCGCCGAGTGGCAGCACCTCGAGGTAGCGACCGGCGCCGTAGGTCTCGCCACCGGCGTTCGCGTCCTGGAACGGCAGGAAGATGTGGCCCGAGCCCTGCTCCCGGTAGAGCGTGAGGCCGGCCTCCTGCCCGTCGACCTCGAAGGACACGCGCGCCCACCGCACGTACTCGGCCTCGCCACCGGTTGAGGTCCGCATCGCGATCAGGTCCTGGATCGGAAAGGGCTCCGCGACGAGCTCGAAGACGAGTGCCTCGTTCTCCTTGTAATAGCGCAGGCCCGTGAAGTCACGGTGCTGCGAGGGGGAGAGCGGTGACTCGGGAGCGTCCCGAAAGAACTCATCCTTGCCGAGGCGGAACTGCTCAAGCTGTGACATGTTGCCCTCCGACGCCATCGACTACGGTAGCGAACACCCACCCGCTCCATCCTGCGAGGGTACGTGAGCACGCCCGCCGTTTCCGGTCCCAGCGGCGCCCCCAATCGCGCCCTCAGCGGCGGGCTGAGCGGCATCGTGCTGGTCGGCGGACGCTCGCGGCGCATGGGCCGGGACAAGGCCACCCTCGAGGTGGGCGGGCGGACGCTGGTCCAGCGCGCCGTGGATGCCCTCGTGGCGGCGGGTGTGACCGAGGTGGTGCTGGTCGGCGCACCGGACCGCGCCGTCCCCGAGGTGACCTCGAGCGTGCCGGTCCTCGAGGCGCACGACTCGACCGAGCACGACGGCCCGCTCCAGGGCATCGTGGCCGGCCTCGAGTGCGTGCGCGGGGAGGTGGCCGTCGTCGTTGGGTGCGACATGCCGTTCCTCCGTCCTGAGCTGCTCGCGCTCCTCGCACGCCGCGCCGCCGAGGCCCGGCGTCCCGTCCTCCCGCTCCACGGGCGCCTGCCGGAGGGCCTCTGCAGTGCCTGGCCGAGGTCGGCGCTCGGCGCGTTGCGCGCGCGCCTCGAGGCGGGCGAGCGTGCCGTCGCCACCACCGCCGAACGCCTCGGCGCCCTGTTGCTGGCGCCCGCCGAGTACGCGGCCGCGGATCCCGGGGGCACGTCGTTCACGAACGTCAACACGCCCGAGGAGTTCGCCGCAATCCAATCGATACACTCAGGCACCGCCGCGAGCGAGTGACATCGTTTCGCGGAAACACGACGGGCGGTACTCTGCGCAACATTCCCGCGAGAGGCGGTCTGTTGCAGCAGGATCGCTCCCGGCGGAGGCAAGGAAGCCCCGGCGCGCCGTCGCTCGCGCTTCCCCTCGTCCTCGCCATCCTGGCGTCGTTCATCGCTGGTTGCGCGCCGCGTCCGCTCGTCCCGTTTGGCGAGCGCTTCGACACGCCCTCGACGGTGCGCCTGAAGGTGCTCGTCGAGGACGGCGCGGTCACAGTGACGGAGGGCCCGGCCGGCGCGGTCCTCGTGAGTGGCGAGCACCCGCTCGACGTGCACGACTACGCGGGCAGCGTGGCGGCCGGTGAGGCGCGCATCGAGCTGAAGCGCCGGCGCAGCTTCGAAGCGCGCATCGGACAGCGCGGGGCACACATGGAAGTCCAGGTGCCCGCTGGCTCGACCGTGGACATCGAGGGCTCCAACGGCGCCGTTCGCGTCACCGGCGCCTTCGAGGTGAGCCGCGTGAAAGCCTCGAATGGGCCGGTCGAGGTCGACGGTGCCCGGGGCGCGCTCACCGCGGACACGTCGAATGGAGGCGTGACGGTCGCGGACCACAACGGCGCGCTGGTCGCGAGGAGCAACAACGGGCCGATCCAGGTGACCAATCAGCGCGGCGGCGCCGTCCAGCTCATCACGAGCAACGGCGCGGTCCGCTTCGAGGGCGCAATCGAGGCAGGCAGCGACAACACGCTCGAGACATCGAACGGCCCCATCGAGGTGGTGGTCACCGGGACGCCCGCGTTCACCCTCGACGCCACGACCTCCAACGGCGGGGTGACGTCACGGTTCGCCCTCCTCGAGGGGACGAAGTCCGACTCGAAGCTCACGGGGCGCGTGGGCGACGGACAGGCGCGCCTGACCCTCCGCACGTCGAACGGCCCGATCGAGGTGCGCTAGGCCTCGGCGCGCCGCGGAAACGCAACGAGGTGCTCAGCAGAGCGCCGAGGCACCTCGGTGGTTGTGCTCCTGGGCCCGCTGCGGCGCCGCTACAGCGCGCGGTAGGCGTTCGCCAGCGAGGCGCGTTCGAACCCCAGCGGCTGACCGCCCGAGGCGAAGTCGTAGAGCGCCGCCTTGAAGATCCCCTCGAGGGCCGCGACCGTGCTGATCGCGAGGCCGAACGCCACGACCGCGACCGGCACGCCGATGAACGGGTGCAGCGAGAACGCGGCGAAGCTCACGGCCAGCGCGGCCATCGCCGCGAGGGAATACGCGAAACCGAACCCGAAGGCGGCCGTCACCTGCTGACCCCAGGAGTTGCGGAAGAGCGAGCCTGACCGCCGGATCGCCTCGATGGGCCCCACCCCCTCGACGACGAGCACGGGGACGACGAAGAACGTGACGTACGCCCACACGCCGGCGATGAACGAGGCAAGGATGCGACCGAGGATGCCGCTCGAGCGCTCGCGAATCGACTGCAGGATCAGCCCGACCGTCGTCGCGATCACCGCCCAGCCGAAGATCGCCGGCCAGCGGGCGGCGGCGACTCGGAGCCCCGAGGCGATCGTGGGGTTGCCGCCGCGCAGCCGCTCGATGGCCGCGGCGACGAGCGCGGCGTTGAAGAAGATGCCGACGAAGGTGACGCTCAGGTAGAACGCGGCCATCAGGATCCAGTCGCCCGTGGTCATCGTCTCGGCGGCGCGGGCCTCCGAGGCCGCGTCGAGGCGCTCAAAGAGCCCGCCGCTGTACGCGACGAAGCCGAACAACCCGGCCACGATGCCGACCGCCAGCGCAGCCATGAGCGGGAACGCGAGGAGCTCACGGTCCTGCTTGAGGATCCCCCAGCTCGCCTTCATGAGACCGAATGTGTGCTCGATGGTCGCGAACATCGGCGTCCTTCCCTCGGCATCCCGCGTCCCACGATGGTACCCGGCCTGCCATACCCCTCGCGCGGCGCGTGCGATCCCTTCGCTGATCATCGGCAGGCCGGACACCCGAGGTCACCGCGCACCGCTTCGATCCGGCCATCGCCGGACGCGGCTGCCGGCTGCTAGGGTCGATCGATGCCCGACATTGACTTCGACCTCGCGTACCGGGGCACACCCCCGTGGGACATCGGGCGGCCTCAGCCTGCGATCGCGCGGCTGTTCGAGGCGGGCCAGGTGCGCGGCGAGGTGCTCGACGTGGGCTGCGGCACCGGGGAGCACGCGCTCCTCGCCGCCGCACACGGACTGCCGAGTCGGGGCGTGGACGCCTCGAGGGCGGCGATCGAGCGAGCGCGCGCGAAGGCAGTCGAGCGAGGGCTGCCCGCCCGCTTCGAGGTCGCGGACGCGCTCGACCTCGGTGCGCTGGGCACGCAGTTCGATGCGGTGATCGACACGGGGCTGTTCCACGTCTTCGAGGACGCGCAGCGCGAGGCCTACGCGCGGAGCCTCGGCAGCGTGATGCGCCCGGGCGGCAGGCTCTGGCTGCTGTGCTTCAGCGACCGCGTCCCACCCATCGAGAGCGGGCCGCGGCGCATCAGCGAGGCGGAGCTACGCGCGTCCTTCGCGGAGGGCTGGCACGTCGAGCGGATCGACCCCGCGGAGTTCGAGGTCGTGAACCTGCCGTTCGACTCGTTCGCCGCGTGGCTGGCGACGATCGTGAAGCGGTAGCCCTCGCGCGGCCTACGGGTAGACCGGGGTCCGATCCAGGCCCGCCGTCTCCTCGAGGCCGAACATCAGGTTGATGTTCTGCATCGCGACGCCGCTCTGGCCCTTCATCAGGTTGTCGATGGATGACATCACGACGGCGCGGCGCTGGTCCGCGGACGTGACGATCGAGATGTCGCAGTAGTTCGAGCCGAGGGGCCCCTTGAGGGTGGGCGGCGTGTCGAGGATGCGCACGAACGGGTGGCCCGCGTAGTACTCGCGGTAGCGCTCGAGGAGGCCGGCGGCGGACGCCGTCCTCGAGAGATTCACGTGCATCGTCGAGAGGATGCCGCGCGTGACGGGCAGGAGGTGCGGGACGAAGTCGACCTGCGCCGACCCACCCGCGCCGCCGTTCGCAAGGTCGGCGAGCGTCTGTTCCACCTCGATCACGTGCTGGTGAGTGAGGACGCGGTAGGGCACGGTGTTGTCGTTAAGGTGGCTGAAGTGCTGCAGCGGTGCGGGCTTCTTGCCCGCCCCCGAGGAGCCCGTGAGGCCATCGACGGCGACCGCGCCGTCCTCAACGAGGCCGTCCGCGAAGAGCGGCGTCAGCCCGAGGATGATGCCAACCGCGAAGCACCCCGGGTTCCCGACGATGGCCGCCTCGGCGTTGCGTGCGCGGAAGAGCTCCGGCACGCCGTACACCGCGCGACTCATGAGGCTGTCCGCCTGGTGCGCGCTGTCGCTGATCGAGGGGTGGCGCTCCGCGTAGGCCGCGTAGCGCTCGGGCGTGGGGAAGCGGAAGTCGCCGGAGTAGTCGATGAACCGCACCCCGGCGTCGGCGAGGGCGCGCGCGTAGCCCTGCGAGACGCGGTCCGGCGTCGCGAAGATGACGACGTCGCAGTTGGCGCCGACGCCGACGTCATCGGCGGACTGCACCACGAGGTCGGTGCGGCCGGTGAGGTGCGGGTAGACATCGGCGATGCGCTTGCCGACGTCATCCCGGGCCACCGCCGAGGTGACCTCGAAGTTGGGATGGCCGAGGAGAAGCTCGAGGATTCCGAGCCCGCCGTATCCCGTGGCACCAATGAGCTGCGCCCGCAGTTGCTTCCCCACCGCACGCTCCGAATCCACACCCCCGCGTTTCGAGGAGACAGCATACGAATGCCCGTTCGCGCCGAAAAGCACCGGGACGGGCCTCGCGAGGCCGCTCCATCCCCTGCGTCGATGGTCGGGCCTTTGCCTATGACGTTCACGTCAGGGATTGCGTATAGTGTCGCCGGCCGCCCACCCGGGCCGGCGCCGGCCGCTCACCTCGGGAGCTAGCCATGGCCGCAGCCGCACCGACGACCCCCGCCTCGCGACCCGTGAAGTCGTCGTGGTTCTTCTACGGCTACTACCTCGTGGCCGTTGCCCTCGTGGCGCAGTTTGTCAGTTCCGGCACCCAGACCTACGTCACCGGCGTGTTCCTCAAGCCGATGACCGTGGACCTCGAGTGGACGCGGTCCGAGTTCGGCTGGGCGCAAACCGTGAGCCGGTTCGCGATGGCCCTCATCGGGTTCTTCGTCGGCGCCCACGTGGACAAGGGCCGCGCGCGAGGAATGATGGTGATCGGGTGCACCATCCTGGGCGCCGGCCTGATGCTCACCTCGGTGATCCAGGATGTGGGCTGGTTCACCGCGTACTACCAGTGGCTGCTGCTGCGCGGCGTGTTCTTCACCGTTGGCGCGGCGCTGATCAGCAACCTCGTGGTGAACGTCACCCTCTCGAAGTGGTTCGTGGAGAAGCGCGGCCGCATGGTCGGCATCTCCTCGATGGGTGTGTCGCTGGGCGGCGTGCTGCTTCCGACGCCGATGACGTGGGTCGTCGAGGAGTTCGGCTGGCGCGTCGGCTGGCAGGTGCTCGCGCTGATGGCATGGCTGCTCATCTACCCGATGTCGATGCTGATGCGCGGCGAACCCGAGCAGTACGGCCTGAACCCGGACGGGCGCAGCGCCGAGGACATGGCGTCCAGCCGAGGCGCGACCGTCCGCGCCGACTTCGACAACTCCCTCACGAGGGCTCAGGCGCTGCGCACGCCGGCGCTGTACATGATCGTGCTGGCCTTCGGCCTCTCCGGCATCGGACTCGGCGCCATGATCCAGCAGACGATCCCGTTCATGACCGACGCGGGCGTGTCCGACCTGACTGCGGCGTTCCTCTTCTCGACGTTCCAGTCGCTGCCGGCGGCGTTCTGCAAGCCGATCTGGGGATACTTCCTCGACAAGGTGTCGCCGAAGATCCTGGCCGCCGGGAGCTTCCTCGTGGCCGCGGTGGGCATGCCCGTCGTCATCGCGGGCGGCGCCTCTGGCTCGATTCCCGTGCTGGCGGCCGGGCTGTTCCTCGTTGGCTTCGGCCTCGGTGGGCAGATCCCGATCCAGGAGACGATCTGGGCGTCCTACTTCGGGCGCCGCTACCTGGGCCAGGTGCGCAGCGTCGCGATGCCCATCTCGCTGTTGCTGGGCGCGCTCGGGCCACAGGCCGTGCCGTACTACTTCGACCGCGTCGGGAACTACAACGGAGCGTTCATCGGCCTCGGGGTGCTCTGGACGCTGGCGGCCGCCATGGTCCTCCTGATCCGCCGACCGCACCTGCGCGCCTCGCTACCCACGAGGCCGGGCACGGCCGCGCCGCCGCCTGCCCCGGCCGCCGGTCTCGTACCCGCGGCGCCAACCGCTACACCAGTCGCGGCGGCGCCAGTCGCCACCGCCGAGGCGCCCGCAGCGAGTGGCGTGGCCGGCATCGGAGCCGGGCCCACGCCGAGGGCTCCCACACCGCGTCCGACAGCAAGCGCATGGACGGGGCTGACCTCGGAACCGCGGGATGAGCAGCTGGGGTTCGCGCGACCATCGAACGGCGTGCGCCGAGCGGTGCCCGCCGGTGACGCGATGCCCACGCCCACCCGCCGGCCCCGAGGCGGGTACGGCCTCGAAGGCGGTGCGTCCGGGAGCCCGACCGGATCGCCATCCGGCCGCTAGCCGCTAGCCAGGGGCGGGCGCGCGTCCGCCTCGAGTCTGACGCACGCTTCTCGAGCCTGAGGAGCGCGGCCCTCACGGCATGAGGGCGTCCGACTGCCTGGCTAGTTCGCCTGCAGCAGCCCGGCCTCGCGCAGGATCTCGAAGCGTGCCCACTTCTGGTCGACATGCGCGTAGGCCGCCCACTTCTCGAGCAGGTCGGCGTAGTACTCGCGCGTGGTCTCGACGGCCATGCGCGCGTTGATCTCCTCGACCATCTCACGGCGGTGCGGAGCGGTCAGATCCCGGAACCAGGGCAGCCTGCCCAGGAGCTCGTCAACGGTCGGTGCGTCCTGCATCGAAAGTCCCCCAGTTGCCGGAATCCCTCTGCGGAAATCGTCGGCGGGGCGTTGGAAATCCTGAGGACGGCGCGGGGGCAAATCGGACGCATTACGGGCGTGCGTGGGTCTCGAACGCGGTTGGCGAGCCTCAGAAGAACTCACACACATTCAGGGAATCTCGAGGGTTCAGTCAGCTTCCGTCAGCGATTCGTCTGGAATATTGTCGTTACGCAGACGATGCCGTGGGGCGCATCCAGCACCCCGCGGCGGCCACGAAATGAACGAGGGCAACGTGGCAACCCAACCGGCGCCTCCAGCGCGTGCCATCGAGGGCGCGCGTGTGCTCGTCGCGAGTGACAACGCGCAGCTCCGCCACCAGATGGCAGCGGACCTGATCGAGCACGGACTCTGGCTGACGGCAGCACGCTCGGAGGGCGCGATCCTCGGGGAGCTGTCGCAGCGCGAGGTGGACCTGATCGTGCTCGACTGGCACGACGGGCGCGCCGCGCTCATGGAGGCGATTCGCCGGGAGTCCTCGACGCCGGTGATCGCGCTGGTGCACAGCGACGACGGTGACGCGGCCGTCCGCGCGTTCGACGCGGGTGTCGACGACTCGGTCAGCTGGCCGTGGGACATGCGCGAGTTCGCGCGCCGCATCGAGGCGATGCTCCGGCGCTCGCAGCGCGACGGCCGCAAGTCCGACGTGATCGACGGGCCGGGCGGCATCCGCCTGCACACGCGCGCGCACGAGGTGCTCGTCAACGGGGAGCCGATCGACCTCACGCCGAAGGAGTTCCTGGTGCTGCAGCTGCTGCTGGAGCGGCGCGGGGACGTCCTGACCGCCGACGACCTGTCCTCGACGCTGTGGGGCCACGAGACGTTCGGCGCGCGCAACTTCGTGGAAGCGCACGTCTCGAGGCTGCGGGCGAAGCTGCGTGGCGCGGGCGTCACCGACGCGATCACGACGATTCGCGGCGTGGGGTACAAGATCCGCTAGGACGTCGGCAGGACGTGCTGCCCGGCCTCGCCCGCCGAGCGCGCGCCTCAGCCGAGCGGCTACGCGTCGAGGCCCGCGGGCGGACGAAACTCCACCGTCTCCGTCGCGACGACCACCGGCTCGACGCGCGTCACGCCGCGACGCCGCAGGTCCTCGATGATCGGCTCGAGCAGCTCGTCCGGCACCGATGCGCCCGCGGTCAGACCGACGACGCCGGCGCCCTCGTACCAGGCCGGGTCGATGTCCTCGATGCCGTCCACGCGGTACGAGGGCGTCCCGGTGCCGGCGGCCACCTCGCGGAGCCGCACCGAGTTGCTCGAGTTCTCGGACCCCACCACGATCACGAGGTCGGCGCGCTGGGCGATGGCGCGCACCGCCTCCTGGCGGTTCGTCGTGGCGTAGCAGATGTCGTTGCGCACCTCGGCGGCCGGGTAGCGCCCGCGGATGGCGTCGATCACCTCGGCCGTGTCGTCGACCGAGAGCGTCGTCTGCGTGACCACGAAGACGGACTTGCCGCCGATGGGCAGCGCATCCACCTCCGAGGCGTTGTCGACGATCGTCGTGCGCTCGGGCGCCTCGCCCAGGGTGCCGACCACCTCGTCATGCCCGCGGTGGCCGATGAGCAGGATCTCGAAGCCGTCCTGCGCCGCCTTCTTCGTCTCCTTGTGCACCTTCGTCACGAGGGGGCACGTGGCGTCGACGACGCGCAGGTGGCGGCGTCGCGCCTCCTCGACCACCTCCGGGGAGACACCGTGGGCGCTGAAGACAATGCGAGAGCCCTCGGGCACCTCCGACAGCGAGTCAACGAAGACCGCGCCGCGCTGCCGGAAACCATCCACGACGTGCCGGTTGTGCACGATCTCGTGGAAGGCGTAGACCGGCGCCGGCTCCGAGGCAAGCACGCGGTCCAGCACGTCGATGGCGCGCACCACGCCCGCGCAGTAACCGCGCGGCTCGGCGAGCAGCAGCGTGTGGGGCATCGAGGCGGCCTCCCGGTCGTCCCGCGCGTGTGCGCGTCGCTACGCCTCCGATTGTAGGGCGGACGGCGCGCCGACCTCGATGCCGGCCAGCGCCTCGAGGGAGCGCACGAGCGCCTGCGTGCCGATGTCGCCGCCGTGTGCCGCCTCGACGGCCGCGAACAGCTGGTGCACGAGCGAGGTGCCAGGGAGCGCGAGCCGCAGCGCGTCGGCCGCCTCGAGGGCGAGCCGGAGGTCCTTCTGCTGCAGCGCGACCTTGAACCCGGGCGCGAAGTCCCTCGCGACCACGCGCGGCCCGAGGTTCGAGAGCTGCCACGAGCCCGCCGCGCCCTGCGTGATGGCAGAGAGCATCACGCTCGGATCAACGCCGGAGCGGGCGCAGAACACGAGCGCTTCCGCCATCGCGAGGTTGTTCAACACCACCGCGATCTGGTTGCACAGCTTCACCGTCTGGCCCGCGCCCGACGGCCCGCAGTGCGTGATCGTCCGCCCGAGCGCCTCGAGGACCGGGCGCACCCGCTCGAGGGCCTCCACGGGGCCGCCCACCATGATCGAGAGGGTGCCGGCGACGGCGCCCTGCTCCCCTCCGGATACGGGAGCATCGAGGAGCGTGGCGCCGCGTGCCTCGAGGTGACCGGCGAGCTGCCTCGTGACGTCGGGCGAGATCGTGGACATGTCGATCACCGTGGCGCCCGGCTGCACCCCCTCGAGCACCCCGCCGGCCCCGAGGATGACCGCCTCGACATCGGCGCTGGCCGTCACGCACGTGATGACGACGTCGGTGCGCGCGGCCACGTCGGCGGGGGACGCGCCGCGGAGCGCGCCGTCGGCAACCGCCTCGTCGAGGCGTGGCGCCGAGCGGTTCCACGCCACCACCTCGAAGCCCGCGCGCAGCAGGTTCCGCACCATCGGCGCGCCCATGATCCCGAGGCCGATGTAGCCGACGCGTGGTCTCGCCGCCGCCTCGCTGCCCGCTTCCGACCCGGCCATGTGTCGCTCCTTCGCCTCGCCATTCGGGGAGGACGCCCGCGCCATCGAGTGCAGTAGCATCCGCAGCACGATGTTCCGCCGTCAATTCGAACAGACGGGCCCCACCGGCTCGAAGAAGCGCATTTTCGCTCGGACGCTGGGCCTCTTCCGTCCCTTCACGGGCAGCGTCGCGCTCCTCGTGGTCCTGATTGCCGCCACCGCGGCCCTCGACCTCCTGCCCGCGCTGATCGTGAAGGGGATGGTCGACGCGGCGACCGCGGGCACCGAGGCGAGCGGCACCGGGGTGAGCGGCGCAGCGTCGGGCGGAGCGCTCACGCGCATCAACCTCCTGTTCCTGGCCCTGGTCGCGAGCGTCCTCACCTCGGGAGTGCTGGGCGTGGCGCTCGGTTACGTCAATCAGGCCATCGGGCAGGGCGTCATGTACCGCCTCCGAGGCGACCTCCACGCCCACCTCCAGCGGCTGTCCGTGCGGTTCTTCACCCAGACGAGGACCGGCGAGATCCTGGCGCGCGTCTCGACCGACGTGAACGGCGTGCAGGGAGCGGTCACCGGGACGTTCACGGAGTTCCTCCAGAACGCGATCACCCTCGCCGTGGCGCTGGGGCTGATGCTCACGCTCGAGTGGCGGCTCGCCGCGATCGCCCTCGTGATCCTGCCGTTGTGGGTCTACCCCACGATGCGCGTGGGGCAGATCCAGCGTCGGCTGATGCGGCTGTGGCACGAGGAGAACGCGAAGATGTCGGCGCACCTCGAGGAGACGCTGTCGGTCTCCGGGGTGATGCTCGTCAAGGCGTTCGGACGGCAGACCCACGAGTCGGACCGCTTCGAGGCCTCGAATGCCACGCTCCGCGACCTCTCGGTGCGCCGGATGATGGCCGGCCGCTGGTTCAACCTCGCGACGGGGTTGTTCGGGGCGCTGGCGCCGGGCGCCGTGTACTGGTTCGGCGGCCGCGCGGTCGTCGGGCAGGAGCTCACGATCGGCTCGGTGGTGGCGTTCGCCGTCCTCACGCAGCGCGTGTTCCAGCCCTTCGCGGGGATCGCGAGGATCAACACGACGCTGCTGTCGTCGCTCGCGCTCTTCGAGCGCATCTTCGAGTACCTCGACCTCCCCATCGAGGTGGAGGAGCGGTCGGGCGCGCAAACCCTGACCACACCTCGCGGACACGTGCGTTTCGAGGACGTGTCGTTCGCGTACGCCTCGGGCGCGCGCAACGCCATCGCGGACATCAACCTCGAGGTGCGGCCGGGCCAGATGGCCGCGCTCGTGGGGCCGTCCGGCGCGGGCAAGACGACGGCCACGTACCTGCTGCAGCGCTTCTACGACCCCCAGGCAGGCCGCGTGCTCATCGATGGCCACGACCTGCGCGACGTCACGCTCGAGTCGGTGGCGCGCACGGTGGGCGCCGTGATGCAGGACACCTACCTCTTCCACGCCTCGCTTGCCGACAACATCCGCTACGGCCGCCTCGATGCGCCGACGGCGGACGTCGAGGCGGCCGCGCGCGCGGCGGGACTGCGCTCGATGATAGAGCGCCTGCCCGAGGGCCTCGAGACGGTGGTGGGTGAGCGTGGCTATCGCCTGTCGGGCGGCGAGAAGCAGCGTGTCGCGATCGCGCGCGCCATCCTCAAGGACCCGCCCATCCTCGTGCTTGACGAGGCGACCGCGTCCCTCGACTCGCGCCTCGAGCGCGAGATCCGCGAGGCCACCGCTCGCCTGGCGGTCGGTCGGACGACCATCGTGATCGCCCACCGGCTGTCGACCGTCCTCGCAGCGGACGTGATCTTCGTCCTCGACGGCGGGCGCATCGTCGAGCAGGGACGCCACGCCGAGCTGCTCGCGCGGGACGGCCTCTACGCCTCGTTGTACCGAGAGCAGTTCGAGGCGGACATCCTCGAGACCGTCGCCGACGAGGTGGCGGCCGCCCTCGAGGACCGGCAACCGTCACGCACGAGCTGACCACGGGCGCCCGCTCGCACATCGGCGGGTGGCGCGGCAGTCGACCGGCGTGAGACACTGTGCAAGTAACGCTTCCTCCCGAGGCGTGCAGGAAGGATCGGGGTCATGGGACGCCTGTTTCGCCGCCTCGCGATGCTCGCCGTGCTGGGCGGGATTGTGGCTGCGGTGAGCCAGCGCTTCATGCGCCGTGACGAGTGCACGCCCACCTGTGACTGCAGTCTCGGCGCCGCGTCCTGCACATGCGGCCACGTGACCTGCCTCGCCCCTCTCGCCGCGAGCGCCTAGCCGCAACTGACCTCGTTCCATCCGATCGCCCTCCCACCCGGCAGCGCTGCGCAGCCGGATGACCGAGGCGTGCAGCGTCGTGCACCGACAGCCTCCACCGAGCGCGGCGTGACCACCTCACGCGACACGTGCATGCCCGCGTCGTGCAGGTCCTCGAACGGCGATTCGTCGAGGGTGTAGCGATAGATCACGGTCGAGCGCCTCCGGTCGAGCCACGCCCACTCGATGTGCGCGAGGCGGCGACTCGGGCCACCGCGGCACCGGTCGCGGCTCGAACCGCCCGATGCCGCCTGTCCTCCGAGAAGCGTTAGACCGGCCCGCCGCCCGTCCTCGAACGACCGCTGCTACTGGTTGGTCCAGATGAGCGTCGCGCCCGCCGAGAACATCCCGCCTGCGCCGTGGACCAGACCGACCTCGACGTTGGGGACCTGGCGCTCGCCCGCCTCGCCTCGGAGCTGCGTGATCGACTCGGTCATGGCGAACATGCCATACATGCCGGTGTGCGTGTAGGACAGGCCGCCGCCGTTGGTGTTGATCGGGAAGTCGCCGCCGGGAGCCGCGCGCCCGCTCTCGAAGAACGACGTGCCCTCGCCCGGCTGCGCGATGCCGAGCGCCTCGAGCATGTACACGG
>JADLFF010000001.1 GCA_020845735.1 Dehalococcoidia bacterium | reverse complement strand
CGAGCCTCGCCATCGTACCGGCTTGGACGGGCTCACGAACCGGCTTACGCTGCACGGGATGACCTCGAAACGCGCGGCTGCAGCCCGACCGGCCACGTCCGAGGCGCCCTCGGAGGCCGCGCACGAGCCCCCGCTGTGGACTCCGGCTGAGCTGATCGCGATCCTCGGTCGCGCCTATGGACGCGCACCCGCCCAGCGCTCGAACGCCCCCGTCACCGAGCTGGTGCTCACGCTGCTCTCGCAGCACACGTCCGATCACAACTCGGGGCGCGCGATGCACCGCCTGCTGGAGCGCTTCCCGAGCTGGGACGCGGTGCTCGAGGCGGACCCGGCGGACATCGAGGAGGCGATCCGCCCGGGCGGGCTCGCGCCGACGAAGTCGAAGCGCCTCGTCGCCCTCCTCGCCGAGGTGAAGACGCGGGCCCCCGACTGGAACCTCGCGATGCTGCGCCGGATGCCCCTCGATGACGCGAAGCGCTGGCTCACGACGCTCCCCGGCGTGGGTCCGAAGACGGCGGCCTGCGTGCTGCTGTTCGCCCTCGGGCGGCCCGCCCTGCCGGTCGACACGCACGTCGAGCGGGTCTCGAAGCGCCTCGGGCTGGTGCCGGCGAGGACGCCGGCCGACAAGGCGCATGACCTGCTCGAGGCCCAGCTCGCACCCTCCGAGGTGTACGCGTTCCACGTCGACCTGATCCAGCACGGACGCCGGACGTGCCACGCGCGCCACCCGAGCTGCGACACGTGCCCCCTCCTCGCGCGCTGTCCTCGGGTGGGCCTGCCGCCTCGCTAGCTCGCCCGAGGGCGACCAGGCCACCGCGGAAGGTGCTCGACTCGGGCCTGCTTTCGCCCACGGGCCCTTCGACAGGCCCTTCGGCAAGCTCAGGAGGGCCTCAGGGCGAACGGGTGAGGGCGAGCGCCGCCGTTATCCGTTCGTGGTGAGCCTGGCGAACCACACCGCCGTCCTCGAGAGTGCGAATCGTCGGTCGGTCGTGGACGGCGCGCCCTTCGACAGCTTCGACAGGCGCAGGGCGAACGGTAGAAGGCGTGGGACCGCCTCGGAGGGTGCTCGATTCCGGCCTGCTCGGGTCGGCGGTGTGGTTCGCCAGGCTCACCACGAACGGTAGAAGGCGTGAGGACGCCTCGAGGCTGGCGCGTCAGTCGCGAGGGGTGACGGGGAGCAGGAGCTCCATCTCCACGGAGTCGAGCCAGCGGCCGAACTTGCGCCCCACCTCGCGCTTGTCGGCGACGCGCTCGAAGCCGAGGGCGGCGTGCAGCGTGATGCTGGCCTCGTTCGACGCCTCGATGACGGCCATCAGCGCGTGCAGTCCGAGGCCACGCGCGGTCGCGATCTGCGACTCCATGAGGGCGCGGCCGACGCCGCGGCGGTGGTACCGCTCGTCGACGTAGACCGAGGTCTCGCGTGTGTAGCGGTAGCCGACCTTGCCTCGGTAGGTGGAGAAGTAGGCGAATCCCGCCACCTCGCCGCCCACGTCCGCGACGACGGTGGACAGCGTGGGGTCCGCCGCGTGCTCCTCGATCCAGGCACGCCGCTCGGTGTCGGTCCACGGCTCGATGTCCCACGTGGCGACGCCAGTCAGGATCTCGTGGTTGTAGATGCGCTGGAGGCCCTCGAGGTCCGCTGTGGTCACGGGCCGGATGGTCGTGCTGCTCGCGTCCACCTGCACCCCCTGAGGTGAGCGTTCGGCATCGAGGTTCACGCCGCGCGGTGCCGTCGGCGGTGCCGCCGGGCCAGTCGCGCGAACGACTGGCCTATAATCCACGCTTCCGAGGGCGCGTGGAATGCGCCTCGAACGGCGCGCGGAAGGCGGCAACGGTGCCCGTCGAGCATCCCGGCTGGCTCGAGTGGATCCCCGACGGCGGCGTGACCTCGCCTCGAGGCTGGCGCGCGGGCGCCACCTACGCCGGCGTGAGGACGTACGGCGAGGAGCCGCGCTTCGACATCGGGATCCTGGCGTCCGACCGTCCGGCGGCCGCTGCCGGCGTCTTCACGAAGAACCTCGTGTTCGGCCCCGCGGTCGCCCTCGACCGCGCGCGCGTGGCCAACGGCCGCGGCCAGGCGATCGTCGCCAACTCGGGCTGCTCGAACACGGCGACGGGCGAGCAGGGGGAGCGCGACGCGCTGCGGATGACGGCGCTGGTCGCCGCACAGCTCGGCATCGCCGAGGACGACGTGTTCGTCGCCTCCACGGGAGTCATCGGGCGCCACCTGCCGATGCAGCTGATCGAGCCGGGCATCACCTCGATCGCGGTCTCCGAGGACGGCGGCGCGGCCTTCGCCCGCGCGATCATGACCACGGACACCCGCCCGAAGTCGCACGCGGCCACCTTCACCGCCTCGGACGGCACGCGCTACACGGTCGGCGGCGTCGCCAAGGGCTCGGGGATGGTGCACCCGGACATGGCGACGGTGTTCTGCTTCCTCACCTCGGATGCCCCCGCCGACGCGGGCTGGCTCCAGCGCACGCTCACCGAGGTGGCGAACGTCTCGATCAACATGGTGGACGTCGACATGGACACCTCGACGAGCGACACGATGCTCCTCCTCGCGAACGGCGCGGCGGGCGGCACGGCTGTCGACGACGCACACCCCGACGCGCCTCGCTTGCGCGCGGCCATCGAGGCGGTGGCCGTGGAGCTGGCCCGGGATCTCGCGCGGGACGGCGAGGGCGCACGCACGCTCATCGAGGTCCGCGTCTGCGGCGCCGCCTCCATCGAGGACGCGCGTCGGGCGGCCCGCACGGTGTCCTCGTCACCCCTCGTGAAGACGATGGTCACGGGCCGCGACGCCAACCTCGGGCGGGTGCTCATGGCGATTGGACGCTCGGGTGCCGCCCTCGATCCGGCGCGTGCCAGCGTCTGGATCGGCGAACACGCGGCGTTCGAGCGCGGCACGCCCTCGCAAGTGCCGTACGAGGTGATCTCGCAGGCGATGGACGTCGACGAGGTGGTGATCCGCGTCGACCTCGGCACGGGCGGTCCCGGCGAGGCGGTCGCCTGGGGCTGCGATCTCACCGAGGCCTACGTGCGCATCAACGCCGACTACACGACCTAGCCACCCAGGCCGCCCTGGCCCTCACCGCAGCCCCATCGGCGCCCGGGTCACACCGGCGCCGCAGTCTCCCCCGGAGGTATCGATGCCAACTACCGACCTCAAGACGACGGTGATCAAGATCGGCGGGTCCACCCTCGGGGCCGAGGACACGACCCTCGAGGACGTGGCGGCCCTCCAGCAGGCTGGCGAGCGCGTCGTCGTGGTCCACGGTGGCGGCGCGATGATCACGGACTGGCTCGACAAGATGCAGGTCCCGTCCGAGTTCGTCGACGGGCTGCGCTCCACCTCGGCGGAGGCGCTCAACGTGGTGGTCGCCGTCCTCCGAGGCGTGATCAACGCGCAGCTCGTGGCGCAGCTCGGCGCCCGCGGCGCGCGCGCGGTCGGCCTCTGCGGCGTCGATGGCGGCCTCGTCCGCGCCGAGCGCTACGACCCACGCCTCGGCTACGTGGGGCAGATCACAGGCGTGAACGGCGAGCTGCTCACGGACCTCCTCGACGCCGGGGTGGTGCCAGTGATCGCCCCGATCGGCCTCGAGGCACCCGACCAGCCGCTCAACATCAACGCGGACACGGTGGCCGGGGAGGTGGCGCGCGCCATCTCCGCGAAGCACCTCGTGTTCCTCACGGACGTCGATGGGCTGATGGACGCCTCGGGAGCAGTCATCGATCGCCTCGATGCCACGCGCGCCGAGGCGCTGCGGGCGGCGGGCACGATCGCCGGAGGCATGATCCCCAAGGTCGAGGCGTGCTTCCGCGCCACCGAGGGCGGCGGCCTTGCAATCATGGCAAACGGTCGCACGCCGGGCACGCTGCGCCGTATCGTGGACGGCGAGCAGCTGGGCACGCGCATCGAGGCGTAGCCTGGCGCGGACCACGAGGCGCACGGACGCAACCTCGGCATTCGCGCACGACAAGGCGGTCACTTGGGGTTCTTCGGCAACCGCGGCGACCGGGACGACCTGGGGCCCCCTCCCGACATCTTCCGCATTGGCGACGAACAACCCCGTGGGGGCGGCTTTCGAGGGCTGGGGCTCGTCGCCGGCCTGGTCGTCCTCGGGCTCTCGCTCAGCGTCGCACGATCCCTCTGGGTGGACTGGCTCTGGTTCGACTCGGTGGGTCCGGACGGCAACTCGAGCTACGCCTCGGTGTTCCGTACGGTGCTCACGCTGCGCGTTGCGCTGTTCCTCGGAGGCGCGCTCATCGCCGCGCTGGTGATCGGCGCGAGCGTCGCCATCGCCCAGCGCATCGCCCCGGAAGCCCTCGATGAGGAGTCGTTCATCGAGGAGGTGGACCCGGTCGCGATTCGCCGCGTCGCCTCGGTCGCGCTGATCGCGCTCACGCTCTTCCTCGCGATCGTGTTCGGCGCCACGGCCTCGGGCGCGTGGGAGCAACTGCTGATCGCCTTCCGCGGCCAGCCGTTCGGCGTCGTGGACCCGGCCTTCCAGCGCGATGTCGCGTTCTACGCGTTCCAGCTCCCGGCCTACCGCTTCCTCGATGGCTGGGTGCTGGCCCTCCTGATGGTCTCGCTGCTCGCCTCCGGCGCGGTCTACGGCCTCGCGATCGCGCTCCAGCGCTTCGAGGTGCACTTCAGCCGAGGCGCGCGCATCCACCTCTCGATCCTGGGCGGGCTGGTCCTGGTCACGATCGCCCTCGGGACGTGGCTCAGCACCTTCGACCTCGTGGCCGCGGGCAGCGGCGCCACCTTCGGAGGCGGCTACACCGATGTCAACGCGCGCCTGCCCGTCCGCTACGTGATCACGGCCATCGGCCTCTTCGCCGGCCTGGCGACGATCGCGAACGGCTTCCTCGGACAGGGCTTCCGCCTCCCCGCGCTCCTCCTCGGCCTCTGGGGCGTCGTCTCGATCGTCGGGGGCGGCATCTACCCGTCGCTCATCCAGTCCTTCGAGGTCACCCCGAACGAGCTCGAGAAGGAGCGCCCCTACATCGCACGCAACATCGAGGCGACCCGCCGCGCCTGGGGCCTCGACCAGGTGGAGGAGACGACCTTCCCCGCGCTCCCCGCGGTCACCCTCGAACAGATCCGCGCCAACCCCGAGACGATCGACAACATCCGCCTCCTCGATCCGCGCCCGCTCCGCGAGACCTTCAACCAGGTCCAGTCGATCCGGCCCCTCTACACGTTCAACGACGTGGATGTCGATCGCTACACGATCGGCGGCAAGATCCGCGAGGTCATGGTCTCCGTCCGCGAGCTCGACGTCAGTCGGGTCCCCAGCCCGAGCTGGACGCAGGAGCGCCTCCAGCTGACGCACGGGTTCGGCGCCGTGGTCGCCCCCGTCAACGAGGTCACCGCCGAGGGCCTCCCCGACCTGCTCACACGCGACATCCCCCCCATCGGCACCGAGGTCCCGCTCACGCTGGAAGGCGCACGGATCTACTTCGGCGAGGTGACGCACCACTACGTCATCGTGAACACCAACGTCGGCGAGTTCGACTACCCACAGGGCGAGGCGAACGCGGAGACACGCTTCGAGGCGGATCGCGGCATCCGCCCGAGCTCCCTCGCGAGGCGTGTCGCCCTCGCGTGGGAGCTCGGCGACACGAACCTCCTCGTCTCGAACCAGCTCGGACCCGGCTCGCGCGTCCTCATGCACCGCACCTTCCGTGACCGGATCGGCAAGATCGCGCCGTTCCTCGTCCTGGACCGCGACCCCTACGCGGTCATCCTCAACGGGCGCGTGATCTGGGTGCAGGACGCCTACACCTCCACGGCGCACTACCCGTACTCGCAGCCGCTCAACAACATCAACTACCTGCGCAACAGCGTGAAGATCACCGTCGATGCCGTCACGGGCGACACGGTCTTCTACAAGATGCTCGACGAGCCGGTCATCGACACCTGGGAGCGCATCTTCCCCGGCCTCCTCACGCCCGCCAGCCAGATGCCCGAGGGCCTGCGCGCACACCTCCGCTACCCGGAGGACCTGTTCCGCCAGCAATCCACGCAGTACCTCCGCTACCACATCACCGATCCCACCGTGTTCTTCCTCGGCGAGGACATCTGGGCGATCCCGACCGAGCGACTCGCCGGACAGCAGGAACAGCCCGTCGAGCCGTACTACGTGGTGATGCGGCTGCCGGGCGAATCCCGCGAGGAGTTCGCCCTCGTGCTGCCGTTCACGCCCCGCAGCAAGCAGAACACGGTCGCCTGGATCGCGGGCCGCGCCGATGGCGCCCACTACGGCAAGCTGCGCGCCTTCCGATTCCCGACGGACGACCTCGTGTTCGGCCCCGCCCAGGTCGAGGCGCGCATCGACCAGAACCCGGGGATCTCGCAGCAGCTCTCGCTCTGGAACCAGTCCGGTTCCGATGTGATCCGCGGCAACCTGCTCATGGTGCCCATCGGCGACTCGTTCCTCTTCGTCGAACCGATCTACCTCCAGGCGCAGAACTCGAGGCTCCCCGAGCTCAAGCGCGTCGTCGTCGCCAACGGGAACACGATCGCGATGGAAGAGACCTTCGAGCGCTCCCTCGATGTGGTCTTCGGGCTCGCCCCGTCATCCCTGCCGGGCGTGGTGCCCGGCCAGCCAACGACGCAGCCCGGTACGCCCTCGACGCCGACGCCCGCTGCCACCGCGACGGCCGTAGCGCCCGCCGGCAGCCTCCGTGAGCTGCTCGACCAGGCACGAACGGCCTCGGACGAGGCGCAGGCGGACCTCGATCGCCTCCGGGCCATCCTCGACCAGATCGAGCGCCAGGGCGCCGGCTCCACACCGACGCCCGTCCCCCGCTGAGGCCGGCGCACCGCTCGATGTGGCTCGGCGCCATCGGCGCTGCCGACCCGGCGCAGAAGTGCCCGTTCTGGGACAATTGGCCCATGCTGAGATAATGCAGGTGTGCGCACCGCCACTCGCGACTGCGCACGACGCATCGTGCGCACCACTCGCAGTGGGCGCATCTTGCGCACCGCCCACCCATGACCATCCCCTCGAGGGCTGGCCGCATGTAAGGAGCACGCCGTGAGCGATATTCCCGCCCGCGAAGCGAAGGTCTTCATGCAGGCCGGCCGTCGCATGCCCGTCACGCTCGTGCGCGGCGAGGGCACCCGCGTCTGGGACGACGAGGGCAAGGCCTACCTCGACTTCGTCGACGGCATCGCCTCGA
Source organism: Dehalococcoidia bacterium (assembly GCA_020845735.1). Taxonomy (GTDB): domain Bacteria; phylum Chloroflexota; class Dehalococcoidia; order UBA2979; family UBA2979; genus RBC038. The sequence goes on along the minus strand of JADLFF010000001.1, from coordinate 9,893 downwards.
CGTCCCTCGGACACGCCGACCCCGGTCTCGTCGAGGCGGTGTCGTCGCAGATCGGGACGCTGCACCACGTCTCCAACCTCTTCTACACGGTGCCCCAGATCGAGCTCGCCGAGCTGCTCGTGAAGCACTCGGCCTTCGACCGCGTCTACTTCCAGAACTCGGGCGCCGAGGCCAATGAGGCGGCGATCAAGCTCGCGCGCAAGTGGGGCCAGCTCCACCGCAACGGCGCCTACGAGATCATCTCGACCACCAACTCGTTCCACGGCCGCACGATGATGACGGTCTCCGCGACGGGCACGCCTCGCTACCGCGAGCCGTTCGGACCTTCCGTGCCCGGGTTCGTCTTCGTCGACTACGACGACATCGAGGCGCTGCGGGCGGCGACCACGCCTCAGACGGCCGCGATCCTGCTCGAGCCGGTGCAGGGTGAGGGCGGCGTGAACGTCCCCGCCGAGGGCTACCTCGCGCAGGTGCGCGCGTGGTGCGACGCGCAGGGCATCCTCCTCATCTACGACGAGGTGCAAACGGGCGTGGGACGCCTCGGCACGCTGTGGGGCTACCAGCAGTCAGGCGTCGCGCCGGACATCATGACGCTCGCGAAAGGCCTCGCCGGCGGCGTGCCGATCGGCGCGGTGCTCGCGAAGGAGCACGCGGCGGTCTTCGAGCCCGGCGACCACGGCTCCACCTTCGGGGGCAACCCGCTGTCGACGGCCGCCGGGCTCTACGTCCTCAGGCGCATCGCCGAGGGCGACGTGCTCGCAAACGTGCAGGAGCGCGGCGAGCAGCTCGAGCGCTCGCTCGCCAGCCTCGAGGACCGCTTCCCGGTGGTAAAGGGCGTGCGCGGGCGCGGCCTGCTGCGCGGCCTCGAGCTCCACGAGGACATCGCCCCGGACGTGGTCAGCGCGGCGCTCGCGCGCGGCCTCCTCGCGAATCCCGTGCGACCAAACGTCGTCCGCCTGATGCCGCCGCTCACGGTCTCGGCCACCGAGGTGGACGAGGCGGTGGCCATCCTCGAGCAGGCGCTCGCGTCGGTCGTGAACAGCTAGCGGCGCAGACAGCAGCGGGGAGCCAGGGTCATGCCAGACACGCGCGAAACGATCGTGCTCGCCTACTCGGGAGGCCTCGATACCTCCGTGGCGACGAAGTGGCTGCAGGAGGAACGCGGCTACGAGGTGGTCTGCCTCACGGTGGACCTCGGCAACCTGCCGGACCTCGATGCCGCGCGCGAGCGGGCCACGGCGGCTGGCGCGAAAGCCCTCGACGTGGTGGACGCGAAGGACACGTTCCTGCAGTTCTTCGCCTTCCCGGCCCTCGCGGCCAACGCGGTCTACGAGGAGGGCTACCCACTCGCGACGGCGCTCGGGCGGCCACTGATCGCCAAGCTGCTCGTCGACAAGGCTCGCGAGGTGGGCGCGACGGCCGTCGCCCACGGCTGCACGGGCAAGGGCAACGACCAGGTGCGCCTCGATGTGGCGATCCATGCCCTGGCGCCCGACCTCACGATCGTCGGCACGACCCGCGAGAACCTGATGACGCGCGAGGACGCGATCGCCTACGCCTCGAAGCACGGCATTCCCGTGCGCGCCACCGTCGAGTCGCCCTACTCCACGGACGAGAACATCTGGGGCCGCGCCGTCGAATGCGGCATCCTCGAGGACCCATGGGTCGAGCCGCCCGCGGACGCCTTCGAGTGGACGCGCTCCCTCGATGAGACACCCGCGGATCCCGACTACCTCGTGATCTCGTTCGACCACGGCATTCCGGTCGCCCTCGATGGCGACACGATCCCCGCGGTCGACCTCGTGAACCGGGTGCAGGAGCTCGCGGGGCGCCACGGCATCGGGCGAATCGACCAGATCGAGAACCGCCTCGTGGGGATCAAGTCGCGCGAGATCTACGAGGCGCCGGCGGCGGTTACGCTGCTCGCGGCGCACCGCGCCCTCGAGTCCCTCACGCTCTCGAAGCAGCAGCTCCGCTTCAAGGCGCGCGTCGCGCAGGAGTACGCCGACCTCATCTACAACGGCCTCTGGTTCTCCGCGCATCACCAGGACCTCGCCTCGTACGTGCAGTCGACGCAGCGCCACGTCACCGGCGATGTGCGCATGAAGCTCTGGCGAGGCACGGCGGTCGCCGCCGGTCAGCGCTCGGACTTCAGCCTCTACAGTCACGCCCTCGCGACCTACGGTTCGGGCGACCAGTTCGACCAGTCGGCAGCGCAGGGGTTCATCAAGCTGTGGGGCCTCCCCGTCGAGGTGCAGGCGCAGGCCCAGCTCCTCCGCGACCCGAGCGACCCGCTCTTCCTCGCGCGCCCGCAGGAGCAGTAGTCGTGGCTGCCGAACCGGAACGTACTGCGGTTGAGGCGTTGGCCGCGCTGGGCTCGACACTGAGACGGCTGCACGCCCACATGCGCGCAATTGACGTGGCCCCAGCCGACCGTGTCGATCTCGACGAACGGATTGCCGAGCTGATGGCAGATGCCGACAGACTCACCGCAGCACTCAGGAGTGCATTCGTTCGCGACCATCAGTCAGCCACTGGTGTCCTTGAGATCACCGACGCCGAACGCGATGCGATCATCGCCAACATCCAGGAGTTGTTTGCGCAGGTCCCCCACGAGGTGAGCCTGGTTGACGAGCTCCTGGCGCAACGCCGCCGCGAAACTGAACTCGAGCAGCAATGACTGGCGGAGGGGCCTTCACCCTGGATGCCTCGGCGCTGCTCGCCTTGCTTCACGATGAGCCAGGTGCCGAGGTTGTGCGCCAGGTGGTCGTTGGTGCCTCAGTATCCTCCCTTAACTGGTCGGAAGTCGTCCAGAAAGCGCTCGACCAGCGGATCGATACTGGCCGCCTCCGCGCGTACACCGAACGACTCGACATCGCCGTCTTTCCATTCGATGAAGCCGACGCCGAGGCCGCTGCACGCCTGTGGCTCCGCTCTGGCGCACAGAGCCTCTCACTCGCGGACCGAGCCTGCCTGGCGCTCGCTCGCCGGCTTGGCGCAGTCGCAGTCACGGCCGACCACGCGTGGTCCAACGCCGACACGGGCGTAGAGGTGCGACTGATCCGATGACTACAGGCAAGCTCTGGGGCGGGCGCTTCAGCCGGCCCACGCACGACCTCGTCGATGCGTTCAACGCCTCGATTGCGTTCGACCGGCGCCTCTACCGCGAGGACATCGCGGGCTCGATCGCCCACGCGCGCATGCTCGCAGCCACCGGGATCATCTCGGAGGCGGACCGCGACGCGATCGTCGGGGGCCTCGAGGCGATCCGCGCCGACATCGAGGGCGGGCGCTTCGAGTTCCGCACGGACCGCGAGGACATCCACCTCAACATCGAGGCCGCCCTCGCGGACCTCCTCGGGGAGCCCGCCCGCCGACTCCACACGGCACGCTCGCGCAACGACCAGGTCGCGACCGACGTGCGCCTGTTCGTCCGAGGCGCGATCGACGACTCCCTCGATCGGCTGCGCGCCCTCCGCCAGGTCCTCATCGACCTCGCACGCCGCGAGGCGAGCACGGTGATTCCCGGCTACACGCACCTCCAGCGCGCGCAGCCGATCCTGCTCGCGCACCACCTCCTGGCCTACGAGGAGATGCTCACGCGCGACGCCGAGCGCTTCACCCAGGCCCGCGCGAGGGCCAACGTGTCACCCCTCGGGGCGGGCGCCCTCGCGGGCGTGACCTATTCCATCGACCGCGACCTCGTGGCCCGCGAGCTGGGCTTCGAGGGCATCACGGCCAACTCCCTCGATGCGGTGTCGGACCGCGACTTCGTGGTCGACTACCACGCGGCGGCAGCGCTCACGGCCGTGCACCTCTCGCGCCTCGCCGAGGAGCTGGTCCTCTGGACCTCGGCGGAGTTCGCCTTCGCGCGCCTCGATGACGCGTTCGCCACAGGCTCGAGCATCATGCCGCAGAAGAAGAACGCCGATGTCGCAGAGCTGGCCCGAGGCAAGAGCGCGCGCGTCATCGGCAACCTCGTGCAGTCCCTGACGCTGCTCAAGGGCCAGCCGCTCGCCTACAACAAGGACATGCAGGAGGACAAGGAGGCGCTGTTCGACAGCGTCGACACGCTCCTCCTCACCCTCGAGGTGGTGGCGGCAATGCTGCCGACGCTCACCTTCGACGCCGCACGCGGCCGCGAGGCGGCAGTCGCCAACTTCGCCCTCGCGACCGATGTCGCGGACTTCCTCGCGAAGCGCGGGGTGCCCTTCCGCGAGGCGCACGAGGCGGTGGGCGCCCTCGTCGCGCGGTGCGAACGCGAGGGCCGCACGCTCGCCGACCTCACGATCGAGGAGTACCGCGCCGCGCACCCGGCCTTCGACGAGGGCGTGCTCGCGATCGACCTCGACAGCGCGCTGGCCGCGCGAAACGTGCCGGGCGGCACGGGCCCCGAGGCGGTGGCGCGGGCACGCGAGGCCGCCGCGCAGCGCCTCGAGGGCGAGCGGGGCTGAGCGTGTCGAGCGCGGACCGCCTGCTGATCGCGCCGTCGATCCTCACCGCAGACTTCGGCCGCCTCGAGGAGCAGGCGCGCGCGGCCGAGGCGGCTGGCGCGGACCTCTGGCACCTCGACGTGATGGATGGCCACTTCGTCCCGGCGATCACCTTCGGCGCCTCGGTCGTCGAGGTATTCCGCCGCGCCTCGTCACTCCCGATCGAGGTGCACCTGATGGTGGCCAACCCGGAGGCTCAGCTCGCACCCTTCGCCGAGGCGGGCGCGGAGCGCCTCATCTTCCACTACGAGGCGACCTCGACGCCGCGCGCGCTCCTCGAGGCCACGCGCGCCCTCGGCTGCCAGCGCGGCATCGCGATCTCGCCGGACACGCCGGTCGACGCCCTCACGCCGCTCCTCGCGGATCTCGAGCAGGTCACGGTGATGCTCATCCAGCCCGGCAAGGGCGGCCAACCGATGATGCCCGCACTCCTCGAGAAGGTGCGCGACCTCCGTGCCCGCGTCGACGCGGCCGGCCTGCCCACGCGCATCGAAGTGGACGGCGGCGTCAAGGCGCACAACCTCGCGACGTGCGCCGCGGCCGGGACGCACATCGCGGTCGCGGGCTCCGCGGTGTTCAACCCCGCGCAGTCCCCTGCCGAGGCGATCACCGAGCTGCGCGCCGCCCTCGCGAGGGGCTGAGCACCGAGGGCGGGCCGACTGCAACGGCGTCCAGCTCGCGATTCACGATGCGGCGCAGTTCCCGACCTACACCCATCCTCCGAGGCCTGAGTCGAACCTGACCCGCCGCTACCTCCGCATCCCACGGCCGGACAGCCGTCGTCGAGGCGGTGCGCGACCTGGGGATCACCCCGACGTCGCTCGATGACGTGGTCGTGGCCCTCCTCGATCCCGACGGGCGGCAGCTGATGTGCGGGACGGCCTGACCGAGGGCCAGCGGGGAACCAGACCGCGCCGCGGACGGCCAAAACGGCAGAGGCGCCCTCGCAGGCGCCTCCTGAGTGTCGAACCCGACTCGTGAGAACCTAGGCGGCGACCATCCGCTTGAGCTGCGTGCGCATGCATCGAGTGCACACGTTGATGCGCTTGAGCCCGCCATCGACGAGCATCCGCTTCGAGTGCACGTTCGGGCGGAACTGCCGGTTCGTGCGCGGCGCCTTGCGCTCCCACCGTCCCGAGTGCTTGTGCCGGATGTTCCGGCCGAACACGGTGTGCTTGTCGCAGACGTCGCACTTGCCTGGGCTGGCCATCAGTCGCTCCCCGTGCCGCCTGCGGCAGCACCACTCGAGCGCGCCACGCCTCGAGGCCGTGCGGCCACAACGAGGGGGCGCTGTTGTTCGCGGAGCCCTGAGGCTAGCATTGGGATCGTGGCTGTCGCAAGGCGAACAGCCCTCGAGGAACTCCGCCACTCCCCACCGGCTGGACTCCACCGATGCACACCACGAGGTCCTATGCGGCTCGCGCATAGCGCCCGGCTCGCGGTTCGCGCCGACCGAGGTACCACCTCGTGACGGCCGACCTGTCCCTGCTCGATGGCGTGCTGCGACGCGTCCTCGATGACGACTGCGATGACGGTGGCGTCGAGGGCGGCCTCGACGACTTGCTGCGCCGCCAGGCGTTCGGCGAGCAGCCGGGTTCGCCGCTCCTCCGCATGTTCGCGCACCTCCCTCCCGAGGGCTTTCGCGCCCTCCCCGTCGACGACCGGCGCACGTGGTTACGTCGCGCGCTCGCGACCATTGCCGCCGAGCACGCGAAGCCTCGACGGCCGCGCCCGCCACAGCCCCGGAACGGGGCATCCGAGGCGGACCCCGCGCCGACCTCGAACGGGCGGCCGCGCCCGCCGCGCGCGCGCTCGGGCCACGTCGCGCCTGGCGAGGCGCCAACCCCCGCGGCGCCGGCAGTCCCCACCCCGGCTGCGCCTCGGGCGGTGGGGAGTGCGTCGACGCGTGCTTCGGCGGACCCGGGGCCGTCCCCGGACCGTCCGAAGGCGGCACGCAAGATCGCGCCGGGCGCGGCGGGCCTCGACCTCGAGCTGGCGCGCGCCGGCACGGGGCTGCGCGCACCCACCCTCGAGCGGCTGGCGCGCCTCGGCCTCGAAACGGTGGGCGACGCCCTCCGTCACTACCCCTACCGCCACCACGACTTCTCGATCACGGTGCCGGTGGCGCAGCTCCGAGTAGGTGTCGAGCAGACGGTGCGCGGCCACGTCGCGAAGATCCGCGAGGTGCGCATGGGGCGCGGCGGACGCCTCCGCAGCACGGAGGCGACGGTCGTCGACGAGTACGGCACGCCGCTGCGCGTGATCTGGTTCAACCAGCCGTTCATCGTGCGCTCGCTGCCCGAGGGCTCCGAGATCGCCCTCGCGGGGAACGTGAAGGCGTTCCGCGGCCACCCCACACTCGAGAACCCCGAGTTCGAACGCCTCGATGGCCGCCTGCCGCTGGGCGCCGAGGGCGGCGCGGCGACCGGCGCACACACGGGCCGCATCGTCCCGGTCTACCGCCTCACCGAGGGCCTGCCGCAGCGCACGCTGCGCGCGCTGATCGCGGGCCTCCTCGAGCGGTTCGGCGACCGCATCCCGGACCCGCTCCCTCCCGAGGTGCGGCGCGAGCACGACCTGATGACGGCCGCCGAGGCGGTGCAGCAGGTCCACTACCCCGACAGTCCGGAGGCGCTCACGCAGGCACGTCGCCGCCTGGCCTTCGAGGAGCTGCTCGCGATCCAGCTCGGGGTGCAGCGGCGCAAGCGGGACTGGGCAGGCTCCGGCAACGCGCCCATCCTCGAGGGGCGCACAACCGCCGAGGCGTTCCTCGGCACGCTGCCCTACACGCTGACCGCGGCCCAGCGCGCGGCCCTCGAGGATGTGCTCCGCGACGTCGAGCGGCGCTCGCCGATGGCGCGCCTCGTCGAGGGCGACGTGGGGTCCGGGAAGACGGTCGTGGCCCTCGCGGCGATGCTCGCCGCCGTGTCCTCCGGGTTCCAGGCGGTGCTGATGGCGCCCACCGAGGTGCTGGCGGAGCAGCACTTCCGCACGATCTGCCGCCTGCTCTCGGGGGAGCCCGAGCCGCCCCTCGGCGGGCTGTTGCCGGCGCCGTTCCTCCCGCTGCCACTGCGCGCGGTCCTGCTCACGGGCTCCACGAGGACGAAGGAGCGGCGGGACGCCCTCGACGCGATCCGGCACGGCGGTGCACAGATCGTCGTCGGCACGCACGCGCTGATCGAGGACACGGTCGCCTTCCATCGACTCGGCCTCGCGGTCGTCGACGAGCAGCACCGCTTCGGCGTGATGCAGCGCGCGAAGCTCCGCGAGAAGGGCAACGGCGCCTACACGCCGCACCTGCTCGTGATGACGGCGACGCCGATCCCGCGCTCGCTCGCCCTCGCGGTCTACGGGGACCTCGACCTCTCGATCATCGACGAGCTGCCCCCGGGACGCGCGCCGATCGAGACACGGTGGCTGCCGCCGGAGCAGCGCCACGAGGCGTTCGCGCAAATCCGTCGCGAGCTCGATGCGGGCCGCCAGGCCTTCGTGATCTGCCCGCTCGTCGAGGGCTCCGACACGGTGGCCTCGCGCGCGGCAACCGAGGAGTACGACCGCCTGCGCCTCCGCGAGTTCCCCGACCTCGCGGACCGCATTGCCCTCCTCCACGGCCGCATGTCCGCGAAGGACAAGGACGCCGCGATGCGCGCGTTCGGCCGCGACGAGACGAAGATCCTGGTCTCCACGGCGGTCGTCGAGGTGGGCATCGATGTCCCGAACGCGACGGTCATGGTGATCGAGGGCGCGGACCGCTTCGGGATGGCGCAGCTGCACCAGTTCCGCGGGCGTGTCGGCCGCGGGCAGTGGCCGTCGACGTGCTACCTGCTCGCCGATGAGCCCTCGGACGAGGCCGTTGAGCGCCTGCAGACGGTGGCGCGCACGCGGGATGGATTCGCGCTCGCCGAGGCCGACCTCAAGCTCCGAGGCGCGGGCGACTTCTTCGGCACACGCCAGTCCGGGGCGCCCTCGCTGCGCGTCGCCTCGCTCCTCGATGCGCAACTCATCGCGGAAACCCGCGCGGAGGCCGAGCGCCTGCTCAACGCGGACCCCGAGCTGGCCTCGCGCGAGCACATCGATCTGCGCCTGCTCGCCCTCCGCACCGCCGACGGCGTCGTCAACGAGCGGCACTAGGGCCACACCAACCCTCGAGATGCCATACGACGCTCGGAGCTCGCATGTCCTCCTGCGACGCTGCACCCCATGAACGCCTTGCCTCGGGCTCTGACCTCCGAACGAGAACCTCGTAACCAGGAGTCCTGCACACCAAACGAGAACAATCAAGTCAATCAACTCGCGAGTCTGGCTCAGCCCATCAATCAAGATTCAATCAAGCGGCGACCAGGGCCACTACCGCCGAGGGAGACGACCATCAGGTGCCATTGGCATCCCTCGGAGGCCACGTCATCCCGCTACCATCGACGCATGAGTCGCTACATCGAGGCGATGACGCGCGACGAGCTGGTCACGGAGGTGGTCGGCCTCGTGCAGGCAGGCCTCCTCTGCCCTCACGAGGTGTTCGACCCCACGGTGCTCCCCGCCGATCGCCTGCGCACGCAGCTCCGCGGCCTCCGGATGCGCATCCTCCGCGAGGGGCGCATCGACCTCGATCCGGCGCCGGGCGGGCCTCGATGAGCGACCTACGCGCCGAGTGGTTCCGCCCCGAGGCAATCACCCTCGAGACTGCCGAGTTCAACGCGAAGCTCGAGGCGCAGGTGGCCGCCGCGCCGCACGCGACCACGATCCCCATCGAGGAGACGCGCGCCCTCCGCGATGCGATGAACGAGTCGAAGCGGCTGGCCCACGCCGAGGAGCGCTCGTTCGGCCCGGTGCCGTCGCGCATCCTCCGCCCCACCGACCGCATCGAGGGCGTGTTCCTCTGGATCCACGGCGGCGGCTGGCGAGCCGGGCGACCGTGGTACCAGGAGGACTACCTCTGGGAGCTGGCGCAGTCCGGGCACATCGCGACGGTGTCGGTGGGCTACCGCCTGACTCCCGAGCACGCCTATCCGGCGGCGCCCGATGACTGCGAGGCGGCCGCGCTCTGGCTGGTGCAGCACGCAGCCTCCGAGTTCGGGACGGACCGCATCGTGATCGGCGGCGCATCCGCAGGAGGCCACCTCGCCGCGGTCACCCTCCAGCGCATGCGCGACCGGCACGGCTACACGGGATTCCTCGGCGCCGACATGCTCTACGGGGTCTACGACCTCGGTGGCACGCCGTGGATGCGCACGGTCGGCGAGTCGGTCCCGGCGTGGGACTGGCGCTCGATGCAACAGGGCGTCGAGTGGTTCGCGAGCGGCCATGACCTCCGCGACCCCGACATCTCGCCGCTGTACGGCGACCTCACCTCGATGCCGCCGGCGCTCTTCACGATCGGCACGCGCGACTCGCTCCTCGAGG